>QHPW01000434.1 GCA_003219675.1 Verrucomicrobiota bacterium | reverse complement strand
TCACCGCAGTTGAAATTGTTGGACTGGCAGTCCGCCGGCTGGACGTAGCGCACCAGAGCCGGTTGCAGGTTGCAGGTTGAAAAGCGTCCGGCCATCATCCGTGTCACAACGTGCATCAAGCAAGTTACAACCTGCAACTGTTGAAATGATTTCCGCCATTATCGTGGCCGCCGGCAAAGGCACCCGCATGGGGCCGAGCGGGGATAAGCTGTTTCTGGGGCTGGCAGGCCGTCCGGTCGTCGCTCACACATGGCAGCGGTTCGACTCCGCCGCGTGCATCGATGAAATCGTCCTCGTGGTGCGCGACACCCTGCAGGCGACCTTCACGCGGCTCGCTGAAGCGTCTCAGTTCAAGAAGCCCTATCGCCTGGTCATTGGGGGAAAAGAGCGGCAGGACTCGGTCTGGAACGGTTTGCAGGCGTTGACTGCCGCGACGGAAATCGTCGCGATTCAGGACGGAGCGCGCCCTTGCACTTCGGAACAGCTCATCGCAGACACGATTCAGGCCGCGCGCATCGTCGGTGCCGCCACTGCAGGGCAACGAGTCACCGACACCATCAAGGAGTCCGATGGTGGAACGTTGATTGCCCGGACGGTGGATCGTTCCCGGCTTTGGGCGGTTCAAACACCGCAGACGTTTCGCGTGGAAGTGATTCGACGCGCCTTGACTGCCGTGCGGGAAAAGGGTCTGGTGGTAACCGACGACACTGCCGCATGTGAATTGATCGGACAACCGGTCGGGTTGGTTGAGAGCGCAGGGTCGAACCCCAAGGTCACAGTGCCCGCCGATTTGCCTTACGTTGAACTGCTGTTGCGGGCGTAACCCGTGAGGAGCCACACGAATGTGCGCCTCCCCGCGAACCGGGTTGGGCGAGACTCCGTCGAGCCCGGATTTTCTGTCGTCGGGAGATCAGGGCTCGACGGAGTCTCGCCCCACCGCTCATGGGTTCATGGCCGCCCGTGCGCTGCCGCTGTTCCGAAGGCTTCCGCGCACTGCGCGCCCCTGTTCCGCTCACGCGACTCAGGCCAAGCCCGCTCTTGCCAATTCAGCGGACGCCCGTTACTGTCAATCACAGTTGATCATCAGTTTATGAAGAAACGCATCTTATACGGTTTGCTCCTCACCGCGCTCATTCTCAACCTGCTGCTCGGGGCTCGTATTTATTTCAGCTACGCTCAGGCTGGAGAAAAGGACGACGTTTACCAGACCATCGAGCTGTTCACGCGCGTGCTCGAACGCGTGCGTAAAGACTACGTGGACGGCGACAAGGTGACTTATAAAGAGCTGATTTATTCCGCCCTGAAGGGGATGCTCAATTCCCTGGATCCGCACAGCGAGTTTATGGACGCGGAAAAATACAACGAATTGAAGAACGACACCGAGGGCACTTTCGGCGGGGTGGGAATTGTCATCGGCATGCGCGATAATTTTCTCACGGTCATTTCGCCGATGGAGGACACGCCGGCGTTCAAAGCGGGGATTCTGACCGGCGATCGAATCATCAAAATCGAGGGAAAAAGCGCGGAGAAATTGAGCCTGCCGGACGCGGTGAAACGGTTGCGTGGCGCGCCAGGCACGGACGTGAACATTACCGTGCTGCACCCCTCCTCCGGTCAGGTTCGCGACATCAAACTCACCCGCGCCGAGATCAAGGTGGACACGGTCAAAGACACCAACGGCAAGCGCGAGTTCCCGCTGGGCGAGGACAAAATCGGTTACATCCGACTCACGCAGTTCGGCGAGCAGACCACCACTGAACTCGACGACGCTTTGAAGAAACTCGACAAGCAGGGGATGCAGGCGATGATTCTGGACTTGCGCAACAACCCCGGCGGCCTGCTCGATCAGGCGGCGAAGGTCTGCGAACGGTTCCTGCCCAAGAACCAGTTGATCGTTTCCACCGAAGGGCGGCACGCCGAGGAGCGGAGTCAGTTGTACGCCTCGGGACGCGGTGCCCATCCCAACCTGCCGCTGGTGATTCTGGTCAACAACGGCAGCGCCAGTGCCTCGGAAATCGTCGCCGGCTGCCTGCAGGACACGACCGCGACCGGCGCCTCGCGAGCCATCATCATTGGCGAACAAACCTTCGGCAAGGGTTCGGTGCAAAAAATCCTGCCGATTCATGAAAAGGGGATCACCCCGGACATCGTTGTTCCGATGACGGCGGAGGAGGAAGAAGCTCTTTTCCTCCGGCGCAACCCCGGTGGAATGGATTCGCTGCCTGAAGACCAGCGGGAAAGAGCCCTGAGCGTCCATGACCTCCAGCTCGAACGGGCGATGGATGTGCTCAAAGGCATCCGGCTTTACGCCAACCGCGCTTCCGCCGGCGAGAAGGCCGCCGGTAAACGGAGCGAAAAAGTCGCCGTCGCCAGATGAGCTGCCCTGAGGCAGGGGTTTTGGTTGTCATGAACTCCAACGCCTCACGTTCGCAAAAGAAAAGACCCTGGCCACGGAGAGCCCCCTTTCGCGGCAAACCGGAAAACGCGCGAACGATTGCGCGGCGTTAACGGAATGATTCTCTTCGCACTCGAAACTTCCTGCGACGAAACCAGCGCGGCAGTGGTCCGGGACGGGCGAGTCCTGGCGAACGTTGTTTCTTCGCAAATCAAACTCCACGCTGAATACGGCGGGGTCGTGCCTGAGTTGGCGGCGCGCGAGCACCTGCGCAATCTGGCCCCGGTCACCCGGCGCGCGTTGCACGAGGCTCAGACGACCGCTGCCGGCCTCGACGCGGTCGCCGCGACCCGGGGCCCGGGTCTGCCCGGGGCATTGATGGTGGGTTGCAAAGCGGCTCAGGCACTGGCCTTTGCGCTGCGCAAACCGTTTCTCGGCATTCATCATCACGAGGCCCACCTTTATTCGCCGTGGATTGCCGGTGACCCGTTGAGCGCCGATCTGGAATCTTTTCAGCCGAACATTTCCCTCATTGTCAGCGGTGGACACACGATGCTGGTGCATGTCGAAGCCGAATTGAAGCATCGGTTACTGGGCGCGACCCTTGATGACGCGGCCGGCGAGTGCTTCGACAAAGTGGCCAAACTGATCGGCCTGCCGTATCCCGGAGGACCGGCCATGGACCGTCTGGCGGAGGGGGGGAATTTAAAAGCATTCCATTTTCCGCGGCCGATGATGGACCAACCCAATGACGACTTCAGTTTCAGCGGACTGAAGACGGCGGTCCGTTATTTCTTGCGGCGCCATCCTGAAATTCTCGATGGCAGCCAGCGCGTGCGAGACCTTTGCGCGAGCGTGCAGGCGGCCATCGTCGAAACGCTCGTTAACAAAACCGTTCGCGCCGCCAGGCGTCTGGGCGTCCGTTGGGTGACTGGCTCGGGCGGCGTCACCTGCAACCGCGCTTTGCGCAAAGAGCTTGCCGCCGCCTGCGAG
>QHPW01000433.1 GCA_003219675.1 Verrucomicrobiota bacterium | reverse complement strand
GTTCATGGCTCTTTGGCGCGTTGAATCGTTGAACAGTTGAATCGTTGAACCGGCTTGCGACGCGGCGCGCCTTTCCGATTCAACGATTCAACGTTTTTAACGGTTCAACGGTTTTATTCCTTCAGATCATCAAAGTAATCCTTGACCGCGCCCTGATACGCGCGGGGCACCTGTTCCTGACTCAGCGCGCTCTGGGCTTCGCTCTGGGCTTTGGTGACGGCTTCGGTGTAAGCCACCTTGCTCTGGCCTTTGATACTGACTCCTTTCAACGTGATGCTCGGCATCGGGCCGCCGGGGCTGATTTGGCCCTTTACTTTCGTCGGAACCAGCGCGTCGGAAAGCTCGCCGTCGCCGCGGTCACTCACACCGCGTGGAGCCATGTCCGGCCGTTGCAAGCCTGAGTTGTCCCAACGCTCCGTCATCTCGGCATAGGCGATCCAGCCATTATCATCGGACCAGGTGCCTACGCCGCGACCGGGCCGGCCGCCTTTGCCGACGCGTGGGATTTTGGCCTGGCACTGTCCCCAGCCCATGCAATTGCCGATACACATCTGCGCCTTTTGCAGCGCGTCCAGGCTCGCCATCAAGGACTGCGCGTCGCCCAACTGGTCGAGCAACCGCTTGAGTTCATCCGAGGCGTCGGCGAGGGACTTCGCCGCGCCCGGTTTGTCGCTGTTCTGCATCTTGCCGGCGGCTGCTTTGAGGAAATCGCCGACCTTGCCGTATTGACTGCCCGGCTTCACGGCCTTGTCCGTTTCTTCCAGTATTTTCTTCAACTGGTCCTCGGTAAGGTTGCCCTTCTTCAACTGATCAATCATCTTTTGGAGCGTCTGCAGCGCGGTCTCGGCCTGGCCCTTGTCCAACTGCTCGGCGAGGTCCTGGCCCGGTTTTGACTGCTGCATTTCCAATTGTTGGAGGGCCTTGGCCATGGCCTGCATTTTTTCCAGATCGATTTCGGCGACTTTTAAATCCTTGAGAAACTGGTCGATTTGACTGTTCTGCAGGGCCTTGATGGCCTCCTCCAGGCTGGGCAGGGAAAGCCCCAGTTCCTGCGCTTTCTTCGCCAGATCCGAAAGCGATTGCGACATCTGTTCCTTCTGCTGCTGGCTGGCGGAGTCGTTGCCCGGCAACCCTGCCGCGGCCTGTTGCAGCTTCTGCAGTTCCTTCTGCAGCTTGTCCAGGGCGTCCGGAGTCGCGTTCGGATTGCCCAGTTGCTTTTGCAGTGAATCAATTTGCTTCTGCAGATCGGCGTTGGCCGACGCACTGCGACCGGTCGGTGAGCGAGCGGCTTGTTCCAGCTTCCGCAGCGCGGGGTCCTTGGCCAGATCTTTGGTCTGGTCCTTCAGCTTCTCTGTCGCACTCGCCAGATCGCGCAGCGCTTCGGTGCGCGTGAGCGAAACCCTGGCAAGCTTGCCGCCCAGTTCCTTGACTGAATCGAGCGCCTTCTGGGTCGGCTCCAGCGCCGGTGGACGGCGCTCCAGCGAGCGACGTGTCAACTCGGCCAGTTGCTTGCCGGTGTCCTTGATGATTTCGGTTTCCTTCTTCTTTTGCAGATAGGCCTTGCTGCGGTACTCCGGCACGAAACCCAGAGTGACCGCCAGCACCAAAAGCAGGAGCGCCCAGCGCGCGATCCGAGGCAAATGAAACGGCAGGAACTTGCGTGGATCGAAATTGCGCGCGCGACCGGCAGCGTCGGACAGAACCAGATCACGCCAGGTCCCCGCTTTCGGCGACGCCGCCACTTCCAGCGCCGTGCTCAACCGCTCCTCAAAATGTTGCCGTTCATCCACCCAACGGGCGGTTTCGATCAACGTGGGCCCACGCCAAAAACAGACCAGGAATCCGACCGGCATCAAAGCCGCGGCGACCGCGGCAGACACGATGAGTGTCGCTTCGGGGATCGGACGCAGTTTGTAAACCGCGAGTACGCACAACCACAGCGCGGCGCCGGCGAAAAGGGCCTGCCAAAACCCGCGCCAGCCGCGCTGCCAACGACGCCGGCGCGCCGTTTTTTCAAGGGTGTTCTCAATGTCTTGGATTTCGCTCATGATTCGGCCTTAACGTGCAACAGGTGTAACGGTTTGGCGAGTGAAAAGTTGCGCCACCCTGACCTGAACAATTCGGACCCCGGTCTCGATACTTGCGGCACGGAAACCGCCGGATCTGGAGCGAAAAACGGCCTGCTTCGTAGCGCATCCAGCCTGCAGGTTCGCGGCATCTTTGCCGCGGGTTCAGAACCTGTTTCCTGATCGCAACTCTCAACTTCCGAGTGCTTCGACCGCCGTACCCGCCAAACGTTACGAAAAATATGCGCGCCGGTTCGTCGTCCGTCGCCGCCAACCCATCCGGATTCCAGGCTCACTGCCGCTCGTACTCGCCTTTGCTGACCCGCTTCAGGACCTTGAAGCCCGCCTTCTTGGCGTCGGAAACCGAAAGCGGCTTCAGCTTCGTCGGCGAATGAAAGGTAGAGAGGGCCTTGCGCACCGGCTTCCTGCACGCGGGGCACTGAGTCAAAGGCGCGGCCCTCAACGGCCGGCGCAGCGTGAATCTGCCGCCGCATACCTTGCACTCGCCTTGGCACAATTCGTATTCGTAAACAGGCATATCACCATCAACCAATGCCCAAAAATTAATCTCAAGAAGTGTGGCGCCGCAAGCAGAAGCGGAGGGTTTGCTGAACCTGAGCCGCTTTCGCTTCGCGCGCATTGGAACCATGAACGGTGGGGTGAGACTCCGTCGAGCCCTGATCTCCCAGCGACAGAAATCAGTTAGGGCTCGACGGGAGTCTCGCCCCACCCGCTTCATGCGAAGCGTGAGCAGCGTACTGCTCCGCCCAGGTCGCCCAACGCATCCGATCGGCCCGCTGAAAGCCTTGAACTTGGCCCGCCGGTTTCATTTAATCACCGCGTGCCGGCCAAAGTCATCGCCATCGCCAACCAAAAGGGTGGAGTGGGCAAGACCACCACGGCGGTGAACCTCGCCGCCTGCCTCGCCGCGCTGGGCAAACGCGTTTTGTTCGTCGACCTCGACCCGCAAGCCAACGCCACGAGCGGACTCGGTATTGAGAAAATCGAAGGCGCCAGCGCCTATCGGCCGCTGCTCGGCGAAGGCGCGTTGAACGACAAAATTCAACGCACCGCCTACGACCGGCTCGACATCATCCCGAGCGAAGTCGATATGTGCGGCGCGGAGATCGAGGTTTCGCGGCTGGACAATCACTTGCACCGGCTGCGAAAAACGCTGGAACCGCTGCGCGCGGGCGACCGGCACGAATTGATTCTGGTCGATTGCCCGCCCTCGCTGGGAATTCTCACGCTCAACGCGTTCGCCGCCGCGGACTACCTCATCGTGCCGCTTCAATGCGAGTATTACGCGCTGGAGGGCGTGGCGATGATCCATCGGCTGTTGAGCCAGTTGCGCGAGTCGGGCGCAAACCCGCACCTCGAATTGCTGGGCGTGTTGATGACCATGTTCGACGGGCGCACCAATCTTTCGCACCAGGTCGTCGGCGAGGTCCGAAAGCATTTCGGGCCGGTGGTGTTTGAGACGGTGATTCCGCGCACCACCCGACTGGCTGAGGCGCCCAGCTTCGGCAAGCCGATCATTTACTACGACAAATACAGCACCGGCGCGGCGGCATATGAAGTGTTGACGCAGGAAGTGCTGACGCGGTTGAAAATTTAGCGACAAAATCCGATCCTCAAGTAGCAGCCGACGTGAGGAGGCTCTGAACCTGCCTTTGTTTGCGAAGAGATTTGAGCCTCGTCACCTCGGCTGCTACGCCGGCAATCTGCAATCTTTACACCCGCCCGGATTTCCCTGAAGCTGCGGCACTTTTTTATGGCGAAGCCAATTGTCGAGATGGAGATCGAGAAGGTCACCATGGAATTGCCGGACACCAAAACCATCCGGCTGAAGTGGCCCGAAGGTTACAACCCGGATTTCAAGACCGGCCAGTTCATCACGCTCTATTGGCCCGACACGCCGAGTTACAAACGCGCCTACTCGCTGTCCTCCTGCGCGCTGGACCGCGGGTTTTTCGAGACGACGGTGAAGCGCGACGGCAAAATGGGCACGCGCATTGTGGATTGGGCGAAACCGGGCGACAAAATGTTCGTCATTCCGCCGACCGGAAGGTTCCTGCCGGTTTACGAGCCGAACAAACATTTGATCTGCATCGCCGGCGGGTCGGGCGTAACGCCGTTCCGCGCGTTTGTGCGCGAGGGGACCAAGCGCAAGCTCGAAACCAAGATCACGATTCTTTACAGCGTCCGCACGACCAACGACATCATTTTCAACGAGGAGTTCCACCAGTTGCAGTTGCAGAATTCGCGCTTCAACTTTTTCGTGACCTGCACGCGATTGCACCCCCAGGATCCATGGACCGGACGGCGCGGCCGGATCACCGCCGAATGGGTCAAGGAACACATTCACGATCTGGCGCAAACTGTCTTCTACGCCTGCGGCCCGAACGAGCTGGTCGAATTCGCCGAACACCTGGTGCTGGCGGAAATGAAAGTGCCCAAAGAACTGATGAAGACGGAGAAGTGGGGCTGATCGCTCATCCGCGAATTGCGCTGATTTTCACGAATTATATTTTATTTGCGCCAATTCGCGCAATTCGCGGATGGAATTTTCATGTTGAAACGCACGCCATTGTTCGTCGCGCATCAGAAACTGGGCGGCAAACTCATCGAGTTCGGCGGCTGGGAAATGCCGGTGCACTACACCGGCATCCTCGAGGAGCACCAGGCCGTCCGCGCCGCCGCGGGCCTCTTCGACATTTCGCACATGGGCGAAGTGAGGGTCCGCGGACCCAAGGCGCAGGACTTCCTCAATCACGCGCTCACCAATGACGTGCGCAAAGCGCCCGCAGGCCGGGGCTAATACACCCTGATGTGCAATGACCGCGGCGGCGTGGTGGACGACCTTTACGCGTATCACGTCGGACCGGACGATTTCCTCCTGGTCATCAACGCATC
>QHPW01000106.1 GCA_003219675.1 Verrucomicrobiota bacterium | reverse complement strand
CGATGATGTCGCCGAAGCCGCGGGCGTGGACTTCGCTGGAGGATGCTTTACGAGCCATGCGCGCAAGCCTAATTCACCCGATTTCAAAGTTCAACCCGGGAAAGAACCGGCCGGCGCGTGGCCAGGGGCGGGTTCGTGACTGGCGGGCAGGGAACAACTTTGAACTTTGAACTTCGGGCCTTGAACTTTAGACTGACGGGGCCATGGCCAAAGATTCTGTTTCGCAGGTCAAAAAACTTCAGGCCGAAGCGCAGGCGTTGCTGGACGATGACGGGATCGCGTCCGTGGATGAGGCGCAACTGCATCCGCTCAAGAAGTTCATTCATTTCTGGATTCTGGTGGGGAAGAGTTTTGTTCGCAACCGTTGTCCGGTGCGCGCGTCGGCGCTGGCGTACACGACGCTGCTGGCCCTGATTCCATTGCTGGCGGTCGGGCTGGGCGTGTCCACGACGCTGCTGAACAGCAGCAAGGAGAAGACGGCGGAATTGATCAGTAGTCTGGTGGATCAGTTGGCGCCGCAGTTGGGAATGTTGCCGACGACCGAACAGGACAATGGTGAGGCGAGAAGGAAGCTGATTGAACACCTGCAGCAATCCCTGGCTGCGCTTGCAAAGAGCAACGAGCGCGAGCGGAGCGATCTGATCGGTAAATTGGCCGATCAACTGGCCGGGGCGGAGTCGTCCAGGCCAACGGAAGCCGCCGCGGTCAAAGGCGACAGCAGAAGGGCGGCCGAACAGATTCGAAAGCTTGCGCCCGATTTCGCGAACAGCAGCGCCGCGCAAAAAACCGAGCTGGCCAATGAACTGGTGGACGAGGTGCGGCCGGATCTGGCGGATCCGCGCCGGAAAATCATCAAACAGATTCAGGAATTCATCGGCAACATTCACAGCGGTGCGCTGGGGCTGACGGGCACCGCGGGACTTCTCTTCGTGGCGATCGGCCTGTTGAGCACGATCGAGGCGACGTTCAACGACATCTGGGGTGTGCAGCGGGGTCGCAACTGGTTTGTGCGGGTCATTCACTACTGGGCGGCGATCACGCTCGGGCCTTTGGTGATTGTTCTGGTGATGGGATTGGCCATCGGCTCACAGTTCCAGACGGTCCAGAATCTCATCAAGGAAACGCCGGTCATCGGAGGCCTGGTGTTCAAGCTGATTCCCTTTTCCGTTTTGTGCGGTTCGTTCATGCTGCTCTACCAACTGATGCCGAACACGAAGGTGCAATGGAAAGCGGCTTTGGTGGGCGGAGGGGTCGCCGGCGTGCTTTGGATTGCGAACGGCAATCTCAACACGCTCTTCGCCTCGCGTGTCGTATCGGCCAGCAAAATTTACGGATCGCTGAGCGCCATCCCGATTTTTCTGTTCGGCATTTACCTGTCGTGGACCATTCTGTTGTTCGGCGCGCAGGTGGCTTACGCGTATCAAAACCGCCGCGCTTACATTCAGGAAAAGCAGGCGGAGAGCGTCAACCAGCGCGGGCGCGAATTCATCGCGCTGCGGCTGATGACACTGGTCGGACAGAAGTTTCATCGCGGGGAAAAGCCGCCCACGGTGACGGAGATCTCCGAAGTGCTGTCGGTCTCGAGCCGGTTGATCAGCCAGGTCATCCCGCCTCTGTTGCAGGGCAAACTGCTCGCCGAAGTCGCGACGCCGGAGACGGCGTATTGTCCCGCGCGGCCGCTCGAGAGCATTTCCTACGCAGATGTGCTTCAGACCTTGCGCGCCGGTGCGGGACAGGAACCCGCCACGCGCGACGAGCCGGCGTGCGAGCGGGTGCGCGCCGCGTTTGATGAAATCCACCAGGCCGAGCATCGGGTGGCAAAGGCCGTGACGTTGCAGGTGATGGTGGAGCGCGCCGAGGAACGCGGCGGCGGCGTGGCGGCCGGCGGCTGAATTGTTTGGAGCGCCTCACCGCGGTTCGGAGCAAGGAGGCTCCTGCGGGATGGATGCCACGCCGAATCGGCGTTCGGCGTGGCGCATGTGAGTTATTTGCAAGGCGCATGGGCGGCTAGTGGCACGGGCGGCCCGCCCGTCGCTCCAAACCAGAAACTCACGGGCGGGCCGCCCGTGCCACCAGCATTGCAGGAAACTGAGATGCGCGCGTTCGGCGTTCCGACGAGAATCGAAGCTTGGCACTGTTTTGGATTTTTTTTAACTTGAACAAGTGATCGGTTTTTTACGATTCATCGGTGTGGCCAATGCCGCGGTCTGGTTCGGGGCGTCGATCTTTTTCACGTTCAGCGTCGGGCCGGCGATGTTCTCGAAGGAAATGAGGGACATTCTGGGTTCCGATGCCTTCGCCGGGTATTCCGGACGCATCGCCATGGTGATTCTCGAACGCTATTTCTGTCTTCATCTGACGTGCGGCATCATCGCGCTGGTGCATCTGGTGGCGGAATGGCTTTACATGGGCAAACCGCTGCAGCGATTAACCCTCTGGCTGTTGCTCGGGATCTTCGCGCTCGGCCTGGTGGGCGGTTACGGTCTGCAACCGAAACTGCGGCGGCTTCACAGGACGATCTACAGTCCCGGCTCCACTCCGCAACAGGCCGGCCAGGCCAAACAATCGTTCAAACTGTGGCACGCGATGTCGCAGGCACTGAACCTGGTCATCATCACCGGGGTGGCGGTGTACCTCTGGCGTGTGACCACGCCGGGCAGCGGGTATCGCTATCGGGCATGAAGCTGTCGGGGACGGAAGGCCGGGGGCGGTTTTCGAAATCCAGTAAATCGAGGGTTGACAAACTTTGTGACGTGCAAAAAAAAGGGGGTATAGTAGTCAGTGGCGCAGTGAGCGCCAGGTCGAACCAGCGGTATGATAACGAACGAACGTCCATCGCCTTACGGCCAGCGGTCTTATTCGGCAGCGCCCAAGCCGAGCGTGCCGGAGGAGACGTTGAAGACGGACAAGATTCAAATTGAGCGGAAGACCTTTGTGTTCACTCTCAAGGAGAATATCCGGGGCCGTTTTTTGCGAATTACCGAGGACGTGAATGGGCGGCGCGATACGATCATTGTTCCCGCGCCAGGGTTGGAAGAGTTCAAGAAACTACTGGACGAAATGGTGAAGGCTTCGACGGAAATTCCCGCCAAGAGCCAGTAGTCCGCCCTCCCGTTCCTTCACTCGCTGCAACCGAAACCATCACCGGTTCCGGAGGCGAAAGGTTCAATCTGCTTCGGGCTTCGTCCGCGCCGTTTTGCGCGCCCGCACCCTGGGCGCGTCACCCCAAAGACCTTCCAGATCGTAGTGCTCGCGTACCTCGGCCCGCATCACGTGAACCATGACATCGAAGAAGTCGAGCACGACCCACGCGGTATGCAACGCGCCATCCATGGCGCGAGGACGCACCGCGTGCTCTTCGCGCAAAGTGTCCATGATTTCGTCCACGATGGCGCGCAAGTGCGGCTCGCTGGTGCCGGTGCAGATGACAAAATAGTCCGTGACCGAGGACAATTGCCGCAGATCGAGGATGACGATGTTTTCCGCCTTTTTGTTGTCGGCCAGGTCCCGGCAGAGCGACGCCAGTCTCTTCGAATCCATTGCCGTGGAGGATGGGCAAAGTCCGCTCAAAGATAAAGCCGATTGTTGCGAATGGCTTCGGCGACGGCCGGTCCGACCAGGAGATCGATCGGCAACCCGGCCCTGACCCGATCGCGGATTTGCGAGGACGAAACCCCCAGCGGAAACCCGGCCAGCGCATGGCCGCGGAAGGGCACGGGTAAGGGCGTCGCGAGCTGGCCCGGTCGCGGAATGACGACCACTTCAACCAGCCTGGCCAGATCAATCGCCTCGCGCCACTTGGGCAGTTGCGGCACGTGGTCGGCGCCGATGAGGTAAAACAATCGGGCGCCGGGAAAACGGCGGGCGTAATCGCGGACCGAGTCGATGGTATAGGAAATTCCGCCGCGTTTGATTTCCTGGTCGTCAATTTCGCAACCGGTCCGGCCCGCCAGGGCCAGCCGCAGCAGGCGCAATCGCTGTTCCGGCGGCGCAAGCACCAGTCCCGGCTTGAACGGCGACTGTGCGGCGGGAATGAAAAACAAGCGGGAGAGCTGGAGTTCCTCCTGTGCCGCCCGAGCCACGAGCAGGTGGCCGAGGTGGACTGGATTGAACGACCCGCCGAATAGACCGATGCGTTGCACGGGGGAATTTTAGATTTTCGATTTCCGATTTGCGATTGGAAATTGTGAAGAGCGGCTCAACAACACCGATGAATGCCGTTGAACCGCCGTTCAACCGTTTGAACGTAGAGTTGTTTCCGGGTTGGAGGAGCCGATGACCGCCGGTCGTCGAGCCAATGGGCGTCATGACGCTCCG
>QHPW01000105.1:4610-6599 GCA_003219675.1 Verrucomicrobiota bacterium | reverse complement strand
AAATATCACATCAAGGCGGTGAACTACGGCGTGGTGGACATTCCCAAAGATGAGGCCGAAGCGCGCAAGAGATTCGAGTTCGCCAAAAAACTCGGCCTCTACGGCGTCACCACGGAATCCGTGGATGCGATTGATACCATCGAGAAGCTGGTTAAGGAATACGATGTCCGGGTCGGCTTTCACGATCATCCCAAGCGCGCGAACAGCCCGAACTACCGCATGTGGGACCCGAATTACATCCTGTCCGTCGTGAAGGACCGCGACCCTCGGATCGGTTCCTGCGCGGACACCGGGCATTGGGTGCGATCCGGCCTCAAACCGGTGGAGTGTTTGCGGATTCTCAAAGGCCGCATCATCAGCAGCCACCTCAAGGACCTGAACGAATTCGGCAAACTGGAAGCGCACGACCTGCCGTACGGCACGGGCGTTTCGGACATTTCCGCCATTCTCAACGAGCTTAAACGCCAGCACTTTGAGGGCAACATCTCCGTCGAATACGAATACAACTGGGACCATTCCGTGCCGGAGGTCGCGCAGTGCATCGGTTTCGTGCGCGGTTACGAAGCGGTAAAGAAATAAACGGAGAAAACCTACTCCACCGATCGCCAAAGCCAGTCGCCGGGTTTTTGAAATCGGGGCGTGAATTTCACGCATTATGCGCGAATTTCATGCCCCAGGGACCTCGTTGGACCTGCGACCCACATACCCTAAGCTCGCTGCGAGCCGCTGGCACACGCGCTGCTGACTTTTTGCGAGCATGTTATGGGGACCGTGACACTACCAAGAGTTGGGTTCTGGAAACCGATTCTCCTGTTGGCTGGAGGTTTTTTCTTTCCGCTTCTCGGCATTGGGGGCGCCCTGGACGTATGGCACTGGCGCAGCCCCTTGCCTCAAGGCAATGCGCTCCGCGACGTAGCGTACGGGAACGCCATGTTTGTTGCTGTGGGAGACAAGGCGATCGTTCGGTCTTTCGACGGCGCGAACTGGAGCAACATCAAATCAAATGGAAACACTTACCTCTCTGGCATCGCTTTTGGCGCGAATACGTTCGTCGCAGTCGGAACCAATGGAACCGTCCTGACCTCTGCGAACGGATTGGCTTGGACTCCGCAAACCTCCGCAACGTCCAAGTCTCTTTTCCGGGTCACTTACGGCGATGGTCTTTTCGTCGCGGTGGGAGAAGCACTGCGAGGAGCAGGAGTGATACTTACTTCGACCGACGGACTGTCGTGGACCAACCAAAACTCAGGAGTGACGAAAGACCTTCACGGCGTGGTGTACGGCAGCGGTGTTTACGCAGCGGTTGGATCGAGCGGCACGATCCTGACGTCCGCCGACGCCGTTACATGGAACAGCCAAAGCTCCGGCGTCACAAACGACTTGTTTGGTGTGACGTACGCCAACGGCACTTTCTTCGCCGCGGGAAATCAGGGCGTCGTGCTCGCCTCGAGCACTGGTCAGAATTGGACGATGCTGGATGGGTTTGGCGCCCGCCCACTCAGGGCTGTTGCTTTTGGTAATGGCACTTTGGTTGCCACAGGGCGGTCCGCCCTGATTTGGGGTTCGTCCGGCGCCCAGAACTGGGGGGGCTATGTCGACGGCGAGTTTGACGATTTGTTCGGAGTTTGCTTCGCGGACGGTCAGTTCGTTGCGGTGGGTGGCGCAGGACTCATATCAACCTCTCAGGACGGAGTGAACTGGGAGACCCGGCGTGTGGGTTATGCATCGCGAACTGGGACTAACGACGCGGATTATTGGTCGATATCGTACGGGGGCGGGACATTCGCCACACGAGGATGGGCTCGCGCGGCATCGACGAACGGAGTGACCTGGAATGGCGACCAGTGGTCTGGAGTTCCTTTGGTTAACGCAGTGGCCTATGGCAATGGTATCTTCGTGGGTGTAGGCGACTATCGAAACACATTAGGTCTTGGCCGTGGCCTTATAGAGACATCCGAGGACGGTCTTCAGTGGGCGACTCGGACGTAT
>QHPW01000105.1:0-4563 GCA_003219675.1 Verrucomicrobiota bacterium | reverse complement strand
AGCCAGTTCGGAAAATCAGGCCGAACCGATCATATTGGCATCCGTTGATGGGGTGAACTGGACCAACCGATTAGCGGGGAGCTATCGCCTCACCAGCGTCACCTGCGGCGCTGGAATGTTCGTGGCCGTCGGTCGTAACTCCATCGTCTTAACCTCCCCGGACGGCATCGCATGGACAAACCGCACTCTATCAATTCCGATTGACTTTGGCCGGATTGCGTATGGCAACGGGATTTTTGTCGCTGCAAACAATAATAGAGCGGGCGGATTCGTTGTCTCAACAAACACCGTCGATTGGACAATGCATGACACGGGCGCTCCCTACGCGTTTGCCGACGTTACTTTCGGCGCAGGGCTGTTCGTTGGAGTAAGCCTCTCGAACATTTATTCTTCCACGAATGGAGTGCTCTGGACTCGACACGAAACTCCCGCTCTCTACGGCCTCGCAGCCGTAGCTTACGGTGCTGACACGTTCGTCGTCGCCGGCAACCAAGGCGCCATCCTGCAGTCCGACATCTACCTCCCTCCGATTGTTATCGGCGGACGGTGGCTGGGCGGTCGAGGCTTCGAGATAACCTTTGATGGCGAAGGCGGCAGACGTTATCGAATACAGAGTTCCCTTGATCTGACCGCCTGGCTGGATTTGATCACTTTGACCAGCACACAACCGCATGTTCAATTCGTGGAGTCCTCGGCAGCCAATGTTCCGCAGCGCTTTTACCGCGTGGCGTCACCCTGATGATTCGTTCTTGCCGTTCCTCACGGCAACGCCGTCCGCACGCGGAAGAATTGGTTCGGCGGATTCGTGTAAGGCGTGAACCACTCCGTTTCGGGGAAGCGCCCGGTCAGATTGGTGACCAGCGTCAACGGCGCGGCCAGGTTCGTTCCCGTCAAAATCTCGTAATTCCGATTGTTCACGGCGGGCCAGCTCAGGCGCGCCAGTTTTTCGTTCCACGGCGAGAGGTCGAGTTCGAACGGCGCCTCCGCGATGTTCGGGTCCGTTCCCATCAGTTGTTCGCGGGCGTTGTTATAGCCGTCGCCGTCCGGATCGTCCTGCGGCCCGTAAGTCTGCAGCGAGCCGAAGTGCGCCATTTCCCAATTGTCGTCGAGGCCGTCGCGGTCCGCGTCCGTGATGGGCACACCGTCAATACTGAGCGCGACGAACTGAACCGAGCCCGAATTCAGCGGCTCTTCATCGCCAATGGAGACCGTCCATGTGCCCGCGCTGCTCTCGCCGAAATGGAGCGTCGAATAATAAGTCCAGTCCGCCGGTCCGGGGCCGTCGTCGAAATTGAGCTGCTGAAGCACGCTGCGGGTGCCTTGCGGCGAGAGGAGCGTGATGCGCAAATCCCCGCGGCGCGAGTGATCGGTCTGCACTTGCACACCGACATGTTCGCAGATCAGCGTGTTGGTGACGTTGAACGAATAGGTGGCCGAACTCAGGCGGATTTGCGCCTGAGCCGCGCCGGCGGCCTGCAAATAGCTGCGCAACGCCTCGCCTGAATCTTGATCAATCATCACTGCCGGAATCGGCACAAAGTCCGTGCCGCCCATGGGGATCCGTTTGGTGTTGTTGGTGTTGTTGTAAATGACCGCGAAGGCCGCGCCCGCATCCGCGGCAAACTGGATTTTTTCCGAAAACAAATTCACGCCCCGCTGGATCAACGCGGCTTTGCCGCTCAGGTTCGCGGTGATCGGATTGGTGGCCTGCCCCGCATCCACGAGCGGCAAAATGGCGGTGGGCGCGTCAGGGTGCGGCCCGGCGTCGGGTGTCGCGGGGATGGATTGCAAACTGGCGGGCAGGTTCGCTCCCGTGATCAAAACCCGCAGGGCGTCGTCGGGAATCGGTTGAGTGTTGTTCGCGGCATAGGTCACCACCGTGAGCGCCGGACGGTTCGTCCACGCCCGCGCCAGCCGCACCGCCTGGCCGGCATCGGGCACACCGAAGCCGAGGTTGTGACTCACACGGGAGAGAATCAAAATCTGCTGCACGTCGCGATAAGTCAGGTTCGGATTGGCCGAGAGCAGCAAGGTGACCAGACCGCTGATTTGCGGCACGGAGAACGATGTGCCGACAATGTTTGTCGAAAAAACGTAGTCGGGATCGGAAAAATCATCGCCCAACCCTGACGGGTTGTAGCCGGCGGACGATCCCCGCCGGTCGGTGGTGAAAACTCCGATGTCGTCGTCACCGCCCGGCACGGCGACCAGCACGCACGCGCCCGGTTCGCTGTAGCTCGCCGCGCGCCCGTTCTGCCGCACCGAAGCCACGCAGATGACGCGCGGATCGTTGGCGTAGCCATCGTCGTTCGGGTTCTGGCTGCTCTCCCGTCCATTGCCCGCGGGATGCACCATCAGGACCCCCCGGCCGCCACGACCAAAGGCGACGGCATTCGAGATGCCGACACTTTCCAGCGCGGTCGGCGCCAACTGCGAAAAAGCCGAGTTGGCCCAACTATGGTTTTCGACGCTCACGACGTTCGACCGGTATTGAAACATGTCCATCATCTGTTCGTCGGCGGCGACGATATTGTCGCCGAGAAAAATTTTCCAACTCGCCAGTTGCGCCAAAGGGGCCACGCCGATCATGCCGAGGCGATTGTTGCCCTCGGCGAGCGCCAGCCCGGCGACCGCGGTGGAATGGTTGTCGCCGGAATCCGACGGCATGGCATTGGTGCTTCCATTGGCGCCGTCGAAATAAAAATGCAAGGCGTTGGTGGCGCGCGAGGAGAACTCCGGGTGCGTCAACTCGACCCCGTCGTCCGCCACGGCGATGACGCTTCCCGCGCCGCGCGTGACCGGCCACGCTTCGCGCAGGTTGAGGTCAACACCCAGGGACGCGCCGTTGGCGTCGCGATGCTCGAAATTCCATTGATGGAGGAAATAAGGGTCGTTTGGCCGGGTTGCGTAAGGACCGCTCTTTCGAATCTGTGGACGCCACTGGACCGGACAACTGACCCGCGCCTCGGGTTGCTCCGCCAACCGTTGCGCTTCCCTGAGCGCCGTGAGCGCATCCGGGGCCTGGAGAACAAAAACATTCCATGCGACCGTGCGCGAGAGTTTGAGCGGACTGCCATTCAACAGCGCGTGGATATCGGTTCCCGGTTTCAATTGCAACGCTACCCGGCTTCCGAATTCGACCGGAGGACGAGAATCATTTTCCGGCCAGGCCTTCACCCAGGCGGGTCGCGCGCTGGTGGATGCGAGGGACGCGGAAGACGTCTCCACCCGGTAGGTTGTCAGGCCCGGTTCTCGAAAATGGAAGCGCGAAGTCGTGGTGGGCGACTGGGCAACCACGGCCGAGGCGGCCAGACTGCAACATCCGATGAAAACCCAGACCCGAAAACAATTCATTGACTCGAAAACTAGCAATTAGCAGGCCGCAGGCGAGCTTTTCGCCCCGGTTGTTTCGCAGCCCGCGTAGCCGCCGACGTAAGCAGGCGGATCGAAACGAGGATCACGACGGTCCACCTCCTGACGTCGGGGCTACAGGTTGTCGTGATTTCATGCGAGTATGAAGTATCCGCGTTAGCGTTTTATCCGCCGTTTGAAGCCGGGATTCGCGCTGTAGAAACTGTTGAGCACCCTGTGTCCGTTGACAACAAAGGCCTGAGCGATGGCCCGGGTGACATATCGCTTTGCCCGTTCCACCGCGCGCGGCAGCGGGCAACCCAGCGCCAGGTAGCCGGCAATCGCCGCCGAGTAAACGCAACCGGTTCCGTGAGTGGTAACCCCTCTGACGAAAGGCGCCCTCAACATCAGCTCCGCGGTTCCGTCAAAGTAAAGGTCGATGGCCTCTCGAAAGCCCCGCAAGTGGCCGCCTTTGACCAGCGCCGGACAACCGTAACGCGATTTGATGGCGCGCGCGGCTGAACGCATCTCTTCCACCGACTCCGGCCGCTTCCCGATGAGCGCGGCCGTCTCGTCCAGATTGGGCGTCACCAGGGCGGCCAGCGGGAGCAGTTGCTCGCGGAGAAGCCGCACGGCCGACCGATCGAGCAACCGGGCTCCGCTGGTGGCAACCATCACCGGGTCCACGATGAGCGGCGGACTTTCGCGCGGCTTAAAGAATTCCGCCGCCACCCGAACGATCTCGCGCGAGAACAACATGCCGGTCTTCACGGCAGCGGGAAGCAATCCTTCAAAGACCGCTTCGATTTGTCGAAGCACCATTCGCGGGTCGCATGCCTGGATGTCGCGAATGCTCCCGGGATTTTGCGCCGTGACGCAGGTGATCGCGCTCGCGCCATGCACGCCGAGTGCCGCAAACGTCTTCAGGTCTGCCTGAATTCCTGCGCCGCCACCGCTGTCGGAGCCGGCGATGGTGAGCGCCACGGGAATTCTTTTTGCTTTTGCCATCGGCGCCTTGAGTGAAGCGCGACCGGCCAGGTCATTTCAACACTGATCTGGGCGAAGCCAGTGCTTTAATAGCTTTTCTGTCCCCGTGGACAATGGGGTAAGAACCTGGTTTTTTTCCGTGCGCGAAAATACTCGCTTCACTGGCCGGATGGCGCTGCCTTGCCCCGGTAAAACCGCGCCGATGCGTTCGCAGGATTATTAACA
>QHPW01000432.1 GCA_003219675.1 Verrucomicrobiota bacterium | reverse complement strand
TTGCAGACGGACTCGATATGGCGGTAATGCCAAGTGGGCCAATCGTGCCGACGGACTTGTGACCGGCGCGCCGCGCGTGTTAGGTTCCGCGCATGGACGCGGCCGATTGGGTCAATCTCAGCGACGAGGAATTGCTGGAAAAGAAAATCTCCCGGCTCGGGTTGAAACTGGAGGGCACCGAGCTTCAACCGCTCATCCAACAGCTCTATGAGGAGCTTTCCCAAAAGGGCCTTGCCTTCCATCCGCCCTGCCACGTCGGCGACGAATGGTTTGTGCCCGTCGGCATCCCGGCGATCTTCATTCCGTTTTTCCTGGCGCACGACCGGCTGCGCAAACTCGAGCGCAGGATGATGCTGGAAGTGGAAGGCGAAACGCCGGAATGGTTCATGAGGCTGATGCGCCACGAGGCCGCGCACGCCTATTCCTACGCTTATCACCTCTACAAGAAGAAAAAGTGGCAGCGGACATTCGGGCTGAGTTCCAACGAAGAGACACCGCAGTTTTACCGCCCGCGTCCTTACAGCCGCTCTTACGTCGTCCATCTCGACGACTGGTATGCGCAGAGCCATCCCGACGAGGATTTCGCCGAGACCTTCGCCGTCTGGCTGACGCCGGGACTGGACTGGCGCGAGCGGTACAAAGGCTGGAAGGCATTGCAGAAACTCGAATACGTTGACGAGTTGATGCTCTCGCTCGCCGGCAAACCGCCGGTTCACCAGCCCGAATATCGCGTCGCCGATTACGATTGCCTCAACATCAAGCTCAAAACCTGCTACGCGCGCAAGCGCAAGCTTTACGAAGATTCGTATCCTGACTTCTACGACAACGATCTTAAGCGGCTTTTCGCGGCGGGACCTGAAGTGGCCGAGCGGTCGAAGGCGTCTGCGTTCCTGCGCGCGCATCGCAGGCACCTGATGGATTCGGTCTGCCGGTGGACGAACGAGAAGAAATATCGCGTCAACAAACTGCTGGCGCGGCTGATTGATCGCTGCGACCAATTGGCCCTTTACGTCAGGGCCGGCGACCCGCAGCAGGAGCTGCAAGTCTCCGCCTACATCACCACGCTGGTGATGAACCACCTGTTCACCGGAAAGTTCAAGCGGACGAAATAGAACGCGACGCGCGTGAAAAAGAAACTGAAAGTTCTTGCGCTGTTCGACGCCATCGCGCCCACGACCCTCGATCAGGACCTGAGCACGGAGCTGAAGACCGAGGATTGGAAGACCGAAGCCAACGTCCTGCAGGCGTTGGGCGAACTCGGCCACGCCAGCGAGCATCTGGCGATTTTCGACGATCTGGACCTGGTGCGGCAGAAACTGCAGAGTTTCGAGCCCGACCTCATTTTCAACCTCGCCGACCAGTTCAAGAACAACCGGGCGTTCGACCAGAACATCGCGTCGTTCCTTGAAATGCAGGGGCTGCCGTTCACCGGGTGCGGTTCCACCGGTCTCACCCTCTGCAAACACAAGGGCATCTCCAAGAAAATCCTCGGTTACCACCGTATCCACACGCCCGAGTTCGTGACCGTCTCCCGTGGCAAACGCATCGCGCGGCCGAAACGGCTCAAGTTCCCCATCCTCGTCAAGCCGCTCAAAGAGGAGGCGTCGCTCGGCATTTCGCAGTCGTCGTTCGTCGAGACCGACGAGCAGTTCAAGGAACGCGCCCAGTTCATCCACGAGAAATACGACAACGACGTGATCGCCGAGGAATACATCGAAGGCCGCGAACTCTACGTGAGCATCCTGGGCAACCACCGGCTTCAGGTCTTCCCCATCCGCGAGCTCGTCTTCAAGGAAGTCCCGCCCGACGAACCGAAGATCGCCACCTACAAAGCCAAGTGGGACGAGGAATACCGGAAGCGCTGGGGACTTCAAAACCGGTTCGCGGAAGGACTCGATCCTGACGTTGTGAGCCTTATCGAGCAGGTCTGCAAACGCATCTACAGGCTGCTGACCATCGATGGCTACGCGCGCCTCGACCTGCGCCTCACGCCCGGCAACGAGGTTTATTTCATCGAGGCCAATCCGAATCCGATCCTCGCCGCGGACGAAGACTTCGCGCAATCCGCATTGAAGGCGAACCTTTCCTACCCGCAGATGATCGACCGGATTGTGCGCCTTGGACTGAGCACGGTGCGGGATTGAACGCGAAACCGAGGAGGGGCGTCCGCGACGGCGAGAGATTTCCCCGGAGAATTTCGCGTATTGAACCCTGAATCGTAGTGTTGGTCTGGATTTGTGTAACCGCGGATACCCGGTGAATGTCGTTACCGTAACCATGAACATCCAAAGATTGAACGTTCCTGTCTTTGCCGCGGCACTGCTGTCGGCACTCGCAGTCTCTCCTTCCGCAAACGCTCAGCGCCGGGTCCCGCAGGGGCCGCAGGTTGTGTCGCCTGAAGTTTCCGCGGACCGGCACGTCACGTTCCGCATTCTCGCCCCGAAGGCGGAAGCGGTGCGCCTCAGCGGCGGCGATATTCCGGGCAACGGCCAGGGCGCTGCGATGACCAAGGGAACCAACGGCGTTTGGGAAGTGACGCTCGGTCCGATCGAACCCGGTGCCTACCGTTATAACTTCAACGTGGATGGCGTTTCGGTGATCGATCCACGAAGTCCCGCCACCAGTGAATCCAACAATAATGTGTGGAGCCTCGTCCATGTTCCCGGTTCAGAGTTCATGGACGTGAGGGACGTGCCGCACGGCGCGGTCGCG
>QHPW01000431.1 GCA_003219675.1 Verrucomicrobiota bacterium | reverse complement strand
GCTTTCGTCGACGCCGCTAAAGAAGAATACGGCGCTTATTACGAACTGATTCTGCCGCGCCTGCGGCGCAACGGCGTGATCCTCTTCGACAACATGCTGTGGGGCGGTCGCCTGGGGACCGGGCGAATCCGACAGGCGGGCGGGCGGGCGCTTGACAAGCTGAACCGCAAACTCACACGCGACAAACGCGTCGAGTGCGTCCTATTGCCCATCGCCGACGGTCTTCAACTTTGCCGAAAGCTGTGAAGCCGTTCGCTGTGTGCGGCGGGCGTCTCGCCTGCCGTAGAACGAATGTGCTATCGGTTCCCCGGGGGCTTCGGCTGCCGGCCCATCAAACGCAGGGTGCCGAAGTTATTTTTTTGTGTCCGCGTGTGCGGCGAGCCGGCCCACCATTGCTCGTGGCGAAAGTTGCCGAAGTTCCCTTCGCCTTTGGCAGGCGTATCAAGATCACCCACCGCGATATTGAGCCCCACTCGGACCTCCCCCAGGACCGGCGAATAGAACTTGCCGGACGCCAGTTCGACGCATGGATTGAAACGAACGGCCCACTCGATGACATAGCCCTTGCCGTCAGTTTTCTGTTGGGCCGCCGCTTTCTGTGCGCCCGATAGAATCCACGATTGGTAGGCGTCCCACGCTTTCGCGTCGCTGCGCGGCTCACCTTCAAGCAAGCCGCCAACACCGAGACCGCCGGCGCGCGATTTGGTGAGATTACACACCATCTGCCACGACGCACCGTTGCCTTCAGCGCCCTCGTCCCCGCGCCACGTATTGGGCGCATTGAGGAGGATTTCGATTTCGTCACCAAACCAGGGAAACCCGTCGCGCGTGAGTTCATGCGCCTGTGCGTTCTCTTTCGGCAGCCATCGTTCGGTATCGATCCCATAAAGCGTGTCATCCGTGACTTCGAAAGCGAAATAGAGCCACTCGTCATCGTGCTTCACCCGGCCGCGCAACGACAGGTCACCGTCGTCCGTTACCGGCGAAAACTCCGCAGTCCAGTTGCGCACGCCGCGGAACCCGGCGGCGTCGGCCCATTCGTTCGGGGCGAGCACTCCGTCAATTTGTGGTGTGGAGCCGAACCATGACGACAGCGTTGGCCGGCGCGGCACAATTCTTCCATCACCAACGGCCTCCAGAGCCTTTCTGCACTCCTCCACAAGATTGCTTGCTTTGGCGGTCAATCCCAGCTCCAACGCCCATCGTGCCGGAGCCGCATCATCACCCATCTCTTTCAACACGTTGGCGGCATACCAGGCGGGGCCGATGACCGTCACCCAGTTTGACCGCCAGTCCTTCGGACTGGCGTTTATACCGTTCGTGAGCGTTTCGGCGATGGCCGCGAGGGCGTGCGGCAAATGTTCAGGCGAGATCTTCCAAAGGGCCCGTCCGCAGTTCATCCGCACGTTACCGTCCTTGCTTTCCAAGCCCGCCAGCAGTGCTGGGACGGCGGGACGGCCAGCCTCGCCAAGTTGACCCAAAGTAGCCGCCGCGTTACCGCTGCCATCCTCGAGGTACTGCGGGAGGACACGAAGGACGGTGTTGGTTTGCCTGTCGATGTTCCACAAGGCCTCCGCCACGAGATCGCGTTTGGGACCCTCGAGGAATTTTTCCAGCGCGGGGACGGCTGCCTTCGCTGGCGGGCCGATCAAACCAAGTGTCTGAACCACGAAGATCAGGACTTGTGGGTTCGTGTCGCCAAGGCACTCGATTAACTCCGGGACTGCTGGCGCGGCAGCAGCTCCGTAATCAATCAACATGAACAGTGCGGATTCGCGCATCGTCGGATCGCGGATCAGTTTGCGCAGGGTTGGCATAACCATTTCCGTTGGCGGCTCCAGCTCGCGAAGGATTCCAGCGACAACAAATCCGCGATCGCTCCGCTGGGAATCCGTGGCCATCGCCAGCAACGCGGAGGTGACCAGCGGGGCGAACAGTTTTCGGTGCTCCTGGGGCCACTTCTGAAAAAGGTCTCGCGCAGTTTCAGAAAGCTCGCCCGCAGTCAACGGCCGGCCCACGCGCCGTTGGATGGAAACGGGGAGTTTGCCCAATCCTTTCGCTATCCAATCCCGAACCCGGCCGTGTCCGAGCAAAGCGCTTTGCAATGTGGGAAAAGCGTTCGTGCCCAGCTTCAGCAATGCGGCACTCGCGGCCTGGATGTCTTCGTCGGTATATCCGGTCCTCTTTTTCCTCGCAGTAGCGACGATCCATTCTTTCGCCGTCAGGCCGTCCTGCCGTGGCTCGTTTCGTCCGGAGAGCCACAACCAGGCGAGGGTCCCAATTAGGATAACGCCGGCAAACAGAACAGCGACGAGCCGCCGATACCGGCGTGGAGACGCCCTGTTCAACTCTGGCTTCGAACGCATGGCGATAACCTTCTCGGTAGTGGTGCAGTTTGGTGGGGCGAGGCCACTGACGAGCCGGCTCGCGTGGACGCCCGCCCCACCGAAAATGCAAACTGTACCACTACCACCTTCTCCGTCACTGTGGAGTTTAGCTTGTTCGTCGCCGTTGGTCGACCAAAACCGTTTCGATCCTTGGCCTGGAGCTGCGCGACACACGGCGTGGCGCCGGGCGGCCGCATCGCTACGACAAAGGCACAAGTCAGTACCGAGCCGTTCGAGAGGGTGGGGCGTCACCCCGGTAATGGTGTCTTGCAGCCGCCACTTCGAACAGCTAGTCTTTGTTGACCACGGCATCCGGCAAATGAACAGCCGTACAAATTTTCGTAACCGATCCTGGCTGAGGAGGATCGTTGTCATGATGGTGCTCGGCTCTGTGGCGACGTTTGCCGTTCTTCGCGTCCGAGGAAGCGAGCGCACGCCTGGAGCGAACGACGAAGACCTCAACTGGTCGAAGGAGCGCGCGTTCTGGTCGTTTCAGGCCCCGCTGGCGCATCCTTCGCCGCGCGTGAAGAACAGGCGCTGGCCGCAACAACCGCTGGATTACTTAATTCTTGCTTCGCTGGAACAGAAACAGATTATCCCGTCGGTCGAAGCCAACAAGCGCACCCTGGTTCGCCGGGTCACTTTCGATCTCACGGGACTGCCGGCCGCGCCGGAGGATGCCGAAGCGTTTCTCGCGGACCAGGGCGAACGCGCGTACGAGCGGCTGGTGGACCGCTTGCTGGCGTCCCCGCGCTTCGGCGAGCGGATGGCGAGCCTTTGGTTGCCTCTGGCGCGATATGGCGAGGACCAGGCGCATCAGGTCGGCGAAGACACGAAGTATTTCTACCCGAACGCCTGGCGCTACCGCCAGTGGGTCATCAACGCATTCAACCGGGACCTGGCTTACGACCGCTTCATCGCGCTACAGCTCGCGGCGGACAAAATCGAAGAGACCAACTCGGCCAATCTCGCCGCGCTGGGTTTCCTCGGTCTGGGGCCAAAATACTACAACCGCGACCGGCTCGACGTCATGGCCGACGAGTGGGAGGACCGCGTCGATACCGTGTCGCGCACGATGCTCGGGCTCACGGTCGCTTGCGCGCGTTGCCACGACCACAAGTTCGATCCCATCACGGTGCGTGATTACTATGCCATGGCCGGGGTGTTCGCCAGCACCCGAATGGTCAATTACAAACCTGACGGAACGGCCGAGAAGAAAGACGCGCAAGCCACAAACATCGCTCCGGCCACGCTGCATATTGTCGAAGACAGCGACACCCCCCAGGACCTCCAGGTGTTTCTCCGCGGCAACGTGGACCGTAAAGGGCCGGTCGCGGAACGTCGCTTCCTGCGCGTGCTGTCGGAAGGCGAACCGATCGGGTACAAAGACGGCAGCGGCCGGCGCGAATTGGCGGAGGCCATCGCAGGCCGGCGAAATCCGCTCACGGCGCGCGTCATGGTTAACCGTGTTT
>QHPW01000430.1 GCA_003219675.1 Verrucomicrobiota bacterium | reverse complement strand
CGCGACCACTCCCATGGCCGCATCTATCGGATCACTTACGAAGGCCGGCCGCTGCTCAAACCGGCGAAGATCGATGGCCAGCCGGTGGATAAACTGCTTGAACTGCTCAAGGAACCGGAAAACAACGTGCGAACGCGCGCGAAAATCGAATTGGGCAAACACAGCGCCGGGGAGGTCGTTCCCGCGTTGAAGAAATGGATCACGAAGCTCGACAAGAAAGACCCGACCTACGAACACCAGATGCTCGAGGCGCTCTGGGTTCATCAATGGATGAACGTGGTGGACGAAGACCTGCTCAAACGCGAGCTTCGTTCGCCCGATTATCATGCCCGCGCCGCTGCGACGCGCGTCCTTTGCTACTGGCGTGATCGCGTCAAAGACCCGATCGGGTTGCTGGAAGCGCAGGCGAAGGACGACAGCCCACGCGTCCGTGTCGAAGCCGTGCGCGCGTGCAGCTTCTTCAAGAGCGCCAAAGCGGCGGAAGTCGCGCTGGCCGTGCTGGACAAGGAAGCCGATCCGAACAAGCCGGATTACTACATCAAGTATTGCCTCGACGAGACCATGAAGCAGCTTGATAAGTATGCGAAATAGCCGCCGTTGGAGGAGACTTTGATAAACGCCCGCCCTCACCCCGGCCCTCTCCCCCAGGAGAGGGTGAACCGTCCGCCGCTCTCGGATGGTACAGATGCGCACAGTGGTCGGCCGTCTCGTCTGGCGCAGGGCAAAGAAGCGGCGATTGGAACGGTGGGAGAGGATTTTCCCTGTGCCGCCGCTGCGCTCCCCCTCTCCCCCAGGAGAGGATGAACCGTCCGCCGTTCTCTGGCGATAAGAACGCGAGTGGCGTGCCTTCCCGTTTTGGAGCAAGTCTCAGCGAGGCGGCGGTTGCGACCGTGCTGGAGAATTTTCCCAACGCCGCGCCCGCGCTCCCCCTCTCCCCGGGGGAGAGGGCCGGGGTGAGGGCGAGCGTATCTTCTGACTCCATACCGCCGACGCCGTTATGCGCGCGCCGTTACTCGCCGACAACAATGAGGAACGGCCAGTTTCACACGCGCTGCTTCTTTCTCGCTGTTTTCGCGATCTTCATGCTGTTGTCACTGGTCAACCTCGCAGCGGACGACGAGCCGCCCAAAAAAACACTGTTGCCGCCGAAAAGCCCGCGCGCGGCGGCTTACGTTCTTGGACGTTTGTCGAACCAGGAACTGATCGAAGCGCCGCGCGGCGAGTTCGTTTACGTGGCGCTGCTCGAACGCAAAGGACTTGAAAAAAGATATCGTGTCGAAGCTCTCGATGGGTTGGCCAAAGTCCGCAATACCGACACGCTGACCGAACTCGTCAAAGGCATCCAGGAACTCGATCTGAAGGGCGAAGAATCAGAATCGGTCTTGCGCGATCTCGCGTCGCTCCTGCTGCAAAACAAAACCGCAGACCTTGCTGCCAAACGCGCCGACCTGGAAAAACTGGCGGGCGAATCACAACTGCCGTTGACCCGCCAGCTTGGTTACGCGGCGCTCATCACCGCTGATGCGTCCGCCGACAAGAGTTTTCCGTTCCGCTCATCCGCGACGCCGGCCTTCGCTCCTCGTTTTATCCGAAAATCGAGCCGCTCCTGCACAAAGCCGATCCCGCCGTAGTCCGCCGCGCAGCCATAGCCGCGATTGCCGCCGTGCCGGGCCACGACGCGGAAACTTTCAGCACGCTGGCTGCGTTAGTGAAGTCAGGGACGGAACGCGCCGCTGCGGTCGCCAGCCTGCAGCAGATTCCGCGCACATCCTGGCCCAGGGACAAGGCAGAGCCGCTGATCGAAAGCGTGGTGGCTTACCTGCAACCTGTTCCGGTGGATAAACGCACAGAGCCGGACGCGGTCAACGCCCTTCAATTCGCCACGGATTTGGCTTCGCTGTTGCCGCAGGAGAAAACCCGCGCAATCAGCAAGACGCTGCGTTCGCTGGGCGCGAGCGTTTTCGTCATTCACACGATTCCCGAGCAGATGCTCTACGACAAAACGCTTGTCGTCGTGGAACCCGGCAAGCCGGTCGAGATTCTTTTGAAGAACGACGACGCCATGCAGCACAACCTCGTGGTCGTCGCGCCGGGCGCGTTGGAGGAGATCGGGCAGGCGGCCGAAAAAATGGCGCCGCAACCCGATGCCTTTCTGCGGCTCTACGTGCCCGATTCCCCGAAGGTCCTGTTCGCCACCAAACTGCTCGACCCCAGCCAGCAAACCAAGCTGGCCTTCACCGCGCCGGCGCAGCCCGGCGAGTATCCGTATCTTTGCACTTATCCGGGGCACTGGCGGCGCATGGTCGGCACGCTCGCTGTGGTCGAGGATGTGGATGCTTACCTCGCGAGCCACGCCGAGCAGAAGATGATGGAATGGAAACTGGAGGACCTGTCACCCGATCTGACGAAGACCGAGGGGAATCCAGTAACAGGCAAAGAACTGTTCACCAAACTCGCCTGCGCCCAATGCCACAAGCTTGGGAGCGAAGGATACGGCTACGGACCGGACCTGACGGAAGTATTCAAGCGCTACAACCACAACCGCGCTGACCAAATCCTCGATCCATCGCTGAAAATCGACGATCGCTACCGGAATTATCAGTTCGAACTCAAGAATGGAGACGAAGTGTTCGGCATGATCGTCAAGGAAGATGCCGAGAGCCTCACCATTCAGACGGGTCCGTCCGATACGCTCGTCCAAACCTTCAAGAATTCCGACATCAAAGAACGGCAACCTCAGAAGTCGTCGCTGATGCCGCTCGGATTGTTGAATACTCTGACGAAAGATCAGATATTCGACCTGCTGGCCTGTCTGGAGTCCGGCGGCAACCTTCAGACTCACGCGCATCAACATTGAGCGGCAGCTCTCAGCGCTTACTCGAAGTGCCGTCGCGCCGTAGCTTCTTTGCGTTTCAGACCGACATCACTTTACGCGGAGTCGGTAAAACCGGTTGCCGAGCGCAGGATTGCGGTCAAGCAGGGTGCCCGTAGTGTGTTCACCTAAAATCTCCGTCAACGTCTGCCAGGTTCCGGTCTCGAGCGAATCTCTGAATTCGAGCGCGTAACACTTCCGTCTTATCGCTTCGAACTGGAGGAAAACCGGCCCGTCGAGGATGGGCTGAGCGAGCTGAGGAGCCGGCGGATTGTCATCGGCCAAAAGCCGGGCGACTCGATTGAGCGGTGTGCCAGCCACTTCAGTGAACGTTCCGCCGATTAAAACCTTCCCATCGAAATCCAATGCCAGGTCAGTGACAGGTCCGTTAGGACCGGGACCTGGGTCAAACGCCGGATCGACTTGTCCACTGGAAAGCAAGCGGGCGATGCGGTTGCGGACGAGGCCATTTACTGTGGTGAAATCGCCAGCGATCAGAACCCGACCATCGCCTTGGACGATCACGGCGTAAATCGAGCCATCGGGGATGACCTGCACGTCAAAAGATTCGTCCAACGTCCCGTCCGAATTCAATCGGCCAAAATGCCGAAACGGCGCTGACGGCAGAGGATCCCGGACAAACAGCACGCGGCCATCGTGCTGCAGGTCGAGGTGTCGCACGATTCCAATGACCGGAAGGGCGCTTTGAAACGACGGATCGACCTGGCCGTCAGCCCGAAAGCGAATCAACGATGGACCAATCAGAACGTTGCCAGATGAAGCATTGGTCTTGAAGTAACCTCCGGCCAGCAATCTGCCGTCCGATGGCTGAACGGCCAAGGCGTGGACTTCCTCGCCCACAATCCACGAAGGAATTTTGAAAAAGCCATCGACTATGCCGTCTCCATTGAGGCGCGCGATGAGTCGCTGTTCGCGCTTCTCCGGCTCAGGAAACCCTGGACCGACGATTACGTTCTTGAACGATCCCGCCACATAGACCTGGCCGAAAGGATCCATCGTCACCGCATTTACGGCGTTGTCAAAACGTGGATAAAGAAACCGATTAAAATGGAAACTTTCATCAATCGAACCGTCGGGCAACAAACGAAGCGGCTTGGAAGGGGAACCCAGCAAAGCCAGCCCATTCGCCTGCGTTGTCACCGGAGCGCCGCTCAAACTCCCCACCGACTGCGGCTGAAACTGACGATCCAGGGCGCCGTCGTGCTTCAGTCGCGCGAAGTTCGTTCTGCCTTCCCCGTCGAAATGTA
Organism: Verrucomicrobiota bacterium; assembly: GCA_003219675.1. Taxonomy (GTDB): domain Bacteria; phylum Verrucomicrobiota; class Verrucomicrobiia; order Limisphaerales; family AV2; genus AV2. The sequence continues at coordinate 1,942 of QHPW01000430.1, read as the reverse complement.
GAAACTCTCCAATAAGGTAAATGCTGCCGTCGGCTGCGAGGTGGATGGTTGTCACCGTCCCGTCAGCTCCTTGCCCAGGGTTAAATGACTGATCGACCGCCCCCAAAGATGCCGCACGGACCGCAGAAGCCGGCGAGCATAGGAGCGAGAGCGCAATCAATTGCACCAAATGATAAATGGGGTTCATTCGCGCCAGCGAGATTTCCTGGTGCCACTATTCCCAACAAAAATCTTGAGGCAAGTAAATACGTGTTGACCCCAATCGTCACTGGGGTAGTTACTCCATAATATTGGCTTCTCCTCGCCTACACCTGCGTCTGACGCTGGCCGCGGAATCAATGATTCGCTCCGGCCATCCCTGGCTGTTTGCCGACAGCATCCGCGAACAGAATCGCGAAGGCGAACCCGGCGAACTGGCGGTGGTTTACGACCGGCAGAACAGATTTCTGGCCATCGGTCTGTTTGATCCGGATTCGCCGATTCGTCTGCGCGTCCTGGACTTTGGCAAACCCACGACCATCGACACCGCATGGTGGCGCAGGCGGCTGCGCGCAGCCAGCGCGCGGCGCGACGGTTTGTTCGACGAACAGACGACCGGCTGTCGCTGGATCAACGGCGAGAGTGACGGCTGGCCGGGTCTGGTCCTGGACCGCTACGACGCGACGCTGGTGTTAAAGCTCTACACGGCGGCGTGGCTGCCGCGGTTGGAGGAAGTCCTTGGCTTGCTCCGCGGGGAGCTGAAGCCTGAACGAATCGTGTTGCGCCTCAGCCGGAACATTCAGGAGATGGCGCGAAAGGTTTTTGGAAAGGAAGACGGAGCCTTTTTGATCGGGGACAGGCGAGACGCCTGCCCTACGTTCCTTGAAACCGGCCTGTGGTTTGAGGCCGACGTTGTCCGCGGGCAGAAGACCGGCTTCTTTCTCGACCAGCGCGAAAACCGCCGGATTGTTGAATCCCTCGCCCGAGGACGCGATGTATTGAACGTTTTCAGTTTCACCGGCGGCTTCTCGGTGTACGCGGCGCGCGGCGGCGCGAAATCGGTGACCGATCTGGATATCAGCGCGCACGCGCTCGAAGGCGCGAAGCGCAACTTTGCCTTGAACAAAGAGCTGCCCAACGTCGCGCGTTGCACGCACGCAACGATTCAAACCGATGTTTTCAAGTGGCTTGCCGGAAACCGCGACAGAGAATTTGACCTGGTCATTCTCGATCCGCCGTCATTGGCAAGACGCGAAAGTGAGCGTGCTGGAGCGATTCAAGTTTATACCTTGCTCACCCGGAGTGGCATCGCGCATCTTCGCGGCGGTGGAATCCTCGTGGCGGCATCGTGCTCGGCGGACGTCTCGGAGGAGGCGTTTTTTGGCGCGGTCCGGCTCGCGGCGAAAAAATCGCGCCGCAAGTTCACCGAGTTACAGACCACCGGCCATCCACCGGACCATCCGGCAACGTTTCCGGAAGCGCACTACCTCAAGTGCATTTACCTGAGGCTGTGAGAACAGCCGCGAAAGCAGCAGCCGACGTAAGGAGGCTCATTTCAAATGCCGAATTCGGAACGCGGCGCGTGGAAATGAAAATCCAAGAACGGTTTGAAGGATCATCCGTTCAAAGCTTGCGAATCCAAATGTTGCGGTAGCGAACCGGATTGCCGTGGTCCTGCAAGACCAGCGGGCCTTTCGGCGCGACGCCCTGGAAGTTTGCCGCCCGGGTCGCATCGCCGGTCACCGGAACGTGGTCCTGAATGAGCACGCCATTGTGCAGGACCGTGAACGAGCCTGGAACCGGTTTTCCATCCGCACCCGCCTTCGGCGGATGGAAGACGATGTCGTAGGTCTGCCACTCGCCCGGCTTGCGAGACGCGTTCACCAGCGGCGCGTTGTGCTCGTAAAAGGCGCCGGCCTGGCCGTTGAAGTACGTCTTGTTATTATAAGAATCGAGCACCTGG
>QHPW01000100.1 GCA_003219675.1 Verrucomicrobiota bacterium | reverse complement strand
CGCGGGCCGCTACGAGGATGGCCAGCGACAATTCGAGCTGCACCAGACCATTAACAGCAACGACGTCGAGAACGCCGTATGGCATTTTCTTTGCATCGCCCGCCGCGCCGGAATTGAACGGGCGCGCGGCTCGCTTTTGAAAATTGGAAACGATCCGCGCGTGCCGATGATGCAGATTTACGCGCTCTACGCAGGCAAAGGTTCTGCAGAGGAAGTCATGAAGGCCGCGACCATCGGCAAACCGTCGCCGACGGAACTGAACGAACGAACGTTCTACGCTCATTTTTATCTCGGACTCTACTTCGACGTGGCGGGAAATGAGAAGATGGCGCGGGAACATATTTTCCAGGCCGCCGACTTGTTCAAGGTGGATGGCTACATGGGGGACGTCGCCCGGATCCACGCGATGCTGCTGCGACAGCAACATCCCTGAATCCTGAAGGGGTCGCCATTTCCATCCGCCTCCTTACGCCGGCGGCTACAACCGCGGAAAGTGAAGCGGGCGGAAGCCCGCACCCCGTTACGGCGGTTTGACAGCGCAGACTTGATTTTCCCGATCGAATTCTCCATCCTCTTGCCATGAAACCCATCCATCGATTTCTCTGGATTCTGTATGTCACGGTCGCGCTTTCGCCGCGCCTGGTGTTCGCCCACTCCGCCGTCGAACCCGTCTCCCGTGGAGATCAGGGATGGAAGGACCGTCAGGATTTACTCAACAAACGCACCACCGAAGCCGGGGAAAAAGCGCAGGTCATTTTCATCGGCGACTCCATCACGCAAGGCTGGGAAGGCGAAGGAAAGGAAGTTTGGGCGAAGTATTACGCGCATCGCAACGCCGTCAATCTCGGCATCGGCGGCGACCGGACGCAGCACGTTCTTTGGCGGTTCGACCACGGCAATCTCGACGGCCTCAAGCCGAAGGCTGCCGTGATCATGATCGGCACCAATAATTCCAACGGCGAGGACAACACCGTCGATCAGATCGCCGACGGGGTCACGGCCATCGTGCGCAAGCTGCGCGAAAAACTGCCGCAGACCCGGATGCTGCTGCTGGCGATTTTTCCACGCAGCGAAAATCCGAGTCTCGCACGCGGAAAGGTCCTTCAGGTGAATCAAATCCTGCAAAAACTCGCCGATGACCGGAACGTTTTCTGGATCGATTTCGGTTATAAATTCGTGAACAGCGACGGGACCATTCCGCATGACCTCATGCCCGACTACCTGCACCTGTCCAGGCGCGGTTATGAAATCTGGGCCGAAGCCATCGAAGACAAACTCTCCGCCATCCTCGGCTACACGCGCGTGAAGGCGGAGCAAAGTGGGGCGGGCGTCTCGCCTGCCGGCCTGACTGGGGAATGGGCGTGGACGATGGACACGCCGAATGGGCCCGTCACGGCAGCGCTGATTCTCAAACAGGATGGCGACAACGTGACCGGGAAATTCGCGCGCGACGCAACCCGCTGGCTGGAAATCGAGAACGGCAAGGTCAACGGAAACGAGTTCTCCTGGATCGTGAAACGCGACCGTCCCAACGGCGAGATGATCAGCTACCGGATGACTGGCAAGGTGGAAGGCGACACCATCACTGCCAGGGCGAAGACCACCCTCGACGGGAACGAGGCCACGAGTGAGTGGAGCGCGAAGAGGAAGTAACCGGAGCGGGTCTCCGGAGGCAGGGCCGGCGAATCGAGTCGTCAGGTTCTTCAAAGGGATGGGACCAGATGGTTCCTCGCGGTTGTTAATCCTTTTGCGGCGAGAATTTTTCGCGCTCTCGCCAATGGGCGCGCAAGTCGAGGACGAGCTTCAACAATACCAGCAACGCCAACCCTGCAAGGGGTGAATGCAGCGCCAGCATGAGAAATCCGCCGCCGAGAATCGTCAGATGCAGCACCATGACGCGGCCGTAGGGTTGATTCATGAGCGACTGCAGCTTTGCCTCCCGGTATTCTCCGCGCCAGAGATAATTGTGCCCGAACGAAATTCCGTGACTGACCGCGAGGCCGAGGAGCGCCCACCCGAGATGGTTCTGAGTCACGAGCTTGTACAGAGCGTCCACGCTCGGAACAAGTCCGCGCTGGTCTTTGAGTCCGCCGCCGAAAAAGGCGATCACAAGCGCTCCATGCACCGCTGTGAAACCGCCGTAATGGACACAGAAGAACGGGATGAAGAACAATTTGGCCGCCCAACGGGCGGGGTCGCGCGGCGCCGCGAACAACATTTTCAATACATTTGAAACGCCGACCACGATGTTTTCCAGCCAGAACAGGAACAACAAGGGAAACACCTCCCAACGGAATACGAACACGCCGACCAACGGCACCAGATTGGCCGCCACCAGCGCGATGACCGAGGGGTCGATCCGTTTCAACGCGGCGCTGATGTCGGCCGGCTGCATTGGCCCGGAGCAATAACACTTCCCCCGGCATCAGGCAACAAAAGCCCGGATTTTTCCTCGATCGAACTACGCCAAAATCGCTTTGACCACGTTTCCTGCCACATCGGTCAAACGAAAGTCGCGGCCTGCGTTTCGGTAGCTCAGGCGTTTGTGGTCCAGGCCTAACGAATGAAGAATCGTCGCGTGCAGGTCGTGAATGTGCACCTTGTCCTGGACCGCGCGAAAGCCGTAATCATCGGTTGCCCCATGCACCAAACCGCCCTTCACACCGCCGCCGGCCAACCACATGGTGAATCCGTCGGGATTGTGATCGCGCCCATCCGCGCCCTGGGCGGTGGGCGTGCGGCCAAACTCTCCGCCCCACAGGACCAGCGTGTCTTCCAACAGGCCGCGCGCCTTAAGGTCCTTGAGCAGCCCGGCGATGGGCCTGTCCACTTCGAGCGCGTTGCGTTCGTGGTCGCGCTTCAGGTTGCTGTGCTGGTCCCACTTGAACGCGTGGCTGACCTGGATGAAACGCACACCGCGCTCGGCAAAGCGCCGCGCCAGCAGGCACTGGCGCCCGAAATTGTCCGTCGGCGTCCGGTCGATGCCGTAGAGATCGAGCGTGGCCTTCGATTCGCCGGAAATGTCCGTCAACTGCGGCGCTTCGGTTTGCATCCGAAAGGCAAGCTCATAAGACTCGATGACGCCTTCGAGTTGCGCGTCGGTCCTCGCTTTTTTCAGATGTTCGCGGTTGAGCGACTGGATGAAATCAAGCTGCTGCCGCTGCAGATCAAGCGGCGTCTCTGGATTGCGGATGTGTCGAATCTGCGCCTGGGTCAGCGGGGTGGATTCACTGCCGATGGCCGTGCCCTGGTAAACCGCCGGCAGAAAGGCCGAGCCATAAGCTTGGGGTCCGGCAATGGCCGTGGGCGGGCTGATGGTGATGAAGCCGGGCAGGTTTTGGTTTTCGGTTCCCAGACCGTAAAGAATCCACGACCCCATGCTGGGCCGGACCTGGTTTTCCGAGCCGGTGTGCAATTTCATAATCGCCTGCCCATGCGCCTGGCCGTTTGTGTGCAGGCTGCGGATGACGCACAGATCATCCGCAAAGCCGGCCAGTTGGGGAAACAGGCTGCTGATCTCGATGCCGCTCTCGCCATATTTTTTGAACTCCCACGGCGACGCCAACAATTTGGCCGGCGCCATGGTGACGCCTTCGGGCGCGGGGGTCGGGAACGCTTTATCCCGGTCGCGCGTGAGCAGCGGCTTGGGATCGAAAGTGTCCACCTGCGAAGGGCCGCCGGGCATAAAGAGAAAAATAATGCGCCTGGCGCGTGGCGGAAAATGCGGCGGCCGCGGCGCCAGAGGATTATTGTCCGTTGCGGCCGCGACGCGCGCCGTCTCCGCCAGCAGACTCGTCAGCGCCACATAGCCAAAACCGCACGCGCAGCGGCGCAGCATGTCGCGGCGAGCCAGCAGCGCGTGGCAAAAACTTTGCCAGGCCATGAGTCGGCGCTTTTCGATGTTGGGTTCGTTTTTCTCCAGCGCGGCCTGGTATTTGGCGATGAACTGCAACGCCCGCTCGGTCTCCTCCGTCGAGGCCGGGCGGCCAAAAGCTTGTGTGTAAGCGGACGTCACACGCTGCGCCTCGTTCGTCGGCGTCGAGGCCATCAATGCTTCCGCCCACTGACGCGACTGCGCAAGCATAAACGGGCTGTTCATCATGAACAATGCCTGTGTCGGCGCCGTGGTGGAGTGGCGTTTGCCGGTGACGAGGTGCGGGTCGGCAAAGTCGAAAACCTGGAACAGGTCTGTGGTGTCATTGCGGATGACCGGCAGGTAAAGGCTGCGCCTTGTGCTCGCCACCTGGGCGTTACTGGCCATCGCCACGGCGTCAAAGGGCGGGTCGTTTGTCGTGGCCAGCGGACCGCCCATGGTGAAATCCAGTCGGCCGCTCACCGCCAGCACCGCGTCACGGATGGCTTCAGCATCGAGCCGCCGCCGGTTCATCCGCCACATCAACTTGTTTTCCGGGTCCTTGGCGCAGGCAATGCGGTCCAGTTCGCTGCTCATCTGGTAGGTGCTGGAAAGCATCAGGGTGCGAATGATTTTCTTGAACGACCCGCCTTGCTCCATGAATCGCCGTGCCAGGTAGTCGAGCAGTTCCGGGTGGGTCGGTCTTTCGCCGAGAACGCCAAAATTGTCCACCGACTCGACCAGCCGCCCGCCGAAGAGATGGTGCCAGATGCGATTCACCGCGACGCGCGCCGTGAGTGGGTTATCGGGACTGGCGATCCAGTTGGCGAGTTCGAGCCGGCCGCTTGTTTCACCGGGAAGAGGCGCGGGCGACGGCACGGTTTTCTCCAAGGCAGACAAAAAGCCGCGCGGCACTTCCGGGCCCAGTTTTTCGGGATCGCCCCGCAGATTGATCCGGCAATTGCAGACCGCGCCGTCCTGGGCAGCCATCGCCATCGGCACCGGCGGCGGCTCGTTGGCGCGCAGTTCTTTCAAATCGTCCAGAAGCTGGTAGTAAGAGCGGTCCATCATCGCCGGCCCGGCCTTCTGGGCCCTGGCCATCTGAGCCGTCGGGGTCTTCATCGCCATCTCCATGCCGGCCGGGACGAATCGCACCGCATCCAGTGTGACAAATCCTTCGGTGCCTTGATTGGAGATCACCACCGCGCCGTTGGTGCCGGCAGTGAAGTCAAATATCCCAAGTGAAACGAAAAGGTTGTCGATCGTGGGGGGCTCGGTCTGATCAATCAACACCGTGCGTGTCTCGTTGGCGGCGTTCACCGTGACCGGCACGTTCCTCGCCCGGTTGCGGCGCGGCACGTAGGCGAATTGCACTTCGTAGCGCCCTGTCTTTGGCAGGTCAGGCGCGAAGCGCGCCGATTTCTTCCCCTTGTCGGTGTTCCCGTCCTGCAAATAATTTTTGTCGATGAAATTCGTGGCGTAAGTGGACTCCTTCCACGCGCCTGTGAGCTGCGCCACCGTGTTATCGAGGACGATGCCCGCCAGCTCCGACGAACTCACACCGCCGGGCAGGGACCTTTTCATTTCTCCCGCGGCTTGCAGTGAAGCTTCCAGCCTGGCGACCGCCGCCGCGTGGTCTTCCATCGCCTTTGCTTTTTCCGGAGCGGCGAGCGGACGCTCCCGCCAACGCGGGGGGCCGCGTGTCGGCTGCGCATCACTCGCCAGCGTTGCGGTGCTCGCGAAGATGCCCGCCAGCGCATAATAATCCCGCGTCGGAATGGGGTCGAATTTGTGGTCGTGGCAGCGGGCGCAACTGACGGTCAGGCCGAGAAAGGCGCGCGTGGTCACGTCGATTTGCTCGTCCACGATGTCCATCTGCAACTTGCTTTTCCGCGGCTCGAAAAGAAGCTTCGGTCCCAGCATAAGAAATCCCGTTGCCGTGAGTTGCTCGTATCGTTGCTCATCGCTGTTACCGGGAAGCAGGTCACCGGCGAGTTGCTCGCGAATGAATTGGTCGAACGGCTTGTCCTGGTTGA
>QHPW01000019.1:7802-13493 GCA_003219675.1 Verrucomicrobiota bacterium | reverse complement strand
GAGAGGAAATCCACACCGACCCGCCGGGCATCGATCCTCAATTTGCCCGCCACCTGGACGGCGTCTGTGTGACACACAACGTCTTTGCTGTGACAGATGGCCGCGATTTCTTCAATGGGAAAAAGGACGCCGGTTTCATTGTTCGCCCACATCACGGAGACAATCGCCGTGTCGGGGCGAATGGATTTTTCGAGCAGGTGCAAATCGAGCGAGCCATCGGACTCGACCGGGAGGAATGTGGTTTCGCAGCCGCGCTTCCGCAAGTGCTCGCAAAACCTGAGGTTCGCCGAGTGCTCCACCGCCGTCGTGACGATGTGGCATTTGCCCGGATTCGTCATCAACGCGCTGTGAATTGCCGAATTGTTGCTCTCCGTGCCACAACTGGTGAAGACGACCTCGCGGGGATCAGCGTTAATGAGTGCGGCGGCCCTGGCGCGGGCTTCTTCGATCTGTTTGGCCACTTCGTTTCCCAATGCGTAGGCGCTCGAAGGATTGGCCCATTGTTCGGTAAGGAACGGCAGCATGGCTTCAACCACCTCGGGCGCAACCCGGGTCGTGGCGTTGTTGTCGAAGTAATGAATTCTTTGTTGGCTCATGCCTCAATGAGACCGGCTACCAGGAGGGTTTACTCTAGGTCCAAAACCCGGCGATGCAAGCTGGCATTGCCACCAAAAGCGGTTCCGACAACTCGAATAAAACCGTCTAATGCCATCATTCACTTGAACAAATCATCCTGAAGACTACGTTGACAACCGCGCGAAGCAGTTGTTAAAATCAGTATCTTTAGTAAATAACTTATGATTACGACCGAAGCGCCAGCGAAAGTGACGCATAATGAAGTCATCAAAGAAGCGACGCCGACGCTCGCAGGCGCCATTGCGCGGACGCTGGTCGATTCCAATGCGGATCGGTTTTCCGAAGATGATGTGCAATTTCTGAAATTCCACGGCATTTATCAGCAGGATGATCGCGACCTGCGCAAGCAACAGAGAAGATTCATCATGATGATCCGCGGGCGAATTCCGGGCGGCGTGATGACGCCCAGGCAGTGGTGCGTGTTCGACGATCTCGCGACGCAGCACGGCAACAACACGCTGCGGGTCACGACGCGTCAGAGCATCCAGTTTCACGGCGTTGTCAAGTCCGGCTTGGGCCCGCTCGTCAGGAAAATCAACGAGTCGCTGCTTTCGACTTTGGCGGCCTGCGGTGACGTGAACCGCAACGTCATGGCACCGCCAACCCCCGCCTATACACGGGCGCGTTCGCAGGTGTTCGAGGACTGCATACGCGTGGCCGACGCGCTTAAGCCGGGCACCAGGGCGTATCATTCGATTTGGATTGAGGGTGCGCAATTGAACCTGGACGACCCGGCGAACAAGGATTTCGAGGACCCGCTTTACGGCAAAACTTATCTGCCGCGCAAATTCAAGACCGCTTTCGTCGTTCCACCGGTGAACGACATTGACATCCTGACAAACGACCTCGGCTTTATCGCGATTGTCGAGAACGATCAGCTCGCCGGCTACAATCTCGCGGTCGGCGGCGGCATGGGCCGCAGTCACGGCAACGCGCAGACTTATCCGCGCCTGGCGGATGTGCTCGGTTTCTTGACGCCGGACAGGCTTGTGGACGTGGCGAAGGCCGTGCTCACAATTCATCGCGACTTTGGCGATCGCGCCGAGCGCAAACACGCCCGGTTGAAATATGTCGTTCAGGAGCGCGGCGTGGACTGGACGCGAGCCGAGGTCGAGCAGCGCGCCGGCATCAAGCTCGATCCGGCGCGAGCTTTCAAATTCACAACCAGCGGCGATATGTACGGCTGGCACAAGCAGGCCGACGGACGCTGGTTCCTGACCCTGTTCGTCGAAACCGGTCGTGTGAAAGACGCGGGCAATTACCATCTGAAAACCGCGCTGCGCCGGATCGCCGAGAAGTTCGGAAATATCGAATTCCGGCTCTCGCCCAACCAGAACATCATCCTCGCAAACATCTCCGAGGCGGACAAAGTTGCGATCAACGCGCTGCTGACCGGGCACGGCGTGAAGACCGAGAAGCAGTCCAGTGTGCTGCACGCCGCGTCGCTGGCTTGCCCGGCGTTGCCCACCTGCGGCCTGGCGCTCGCCGAATCCGAGCGCATGTTGCCCGGCTTGATCGACCGCATCGAAGCCCTCTGCGCCGAGGTCGGTCTTGCGGGCGAGGAAATCATCATTCGCTCGACCGGTTGCCCGAACGGCTGCGCTCGTCCCTACACGGCTGAAATCGCTTTCGTCGGCAAAGCGCCGGGCCGATACCAGGTCTGGCTCGGCGGCAACAGAGCCGGCACTCGACTGAATCGTGTCTGGAAAGACATGGTAAAGGATGCGGACATCGAGAATGAACTGCGTCCCGTGCTCTCGCGCTACGCGAAGGATCGTGAGATGGATGAATGTTTTGGAGATTGGTGTGAAAGAGTTCTTTGGAAAACCGTGGCAAACTAGGCTTGCCTGAATGGCCTTGCCGAACTGGCTTTCATTCGTTCTGCCACCACTCCATGATTCGCAAAACAACCGAATTCCATACGCAGAATTTTGTCGAGGCTTACCCCGACGGTGTCGAGGGGCACTATTGGCACCGGCATCGCCATTATGTGATCGCTCGCGCTTTAAGTCGGCTGGATGGCGGGAGGATGCTGGAGGTTGGGTGTGGTCGCGGGGTGGTGGTGCGGGATTTGCGTGCGAGGGGCTTTGATTGCGACGGCGTGGAACTGGCTCCAGTGACGCCGATGCCTGGAGCGGAACGATTCGTTCAAGGAGGTGTGGAGGCAACTGAATTGCTCGAAACGAGATGCGCCGAGTATCAGGTCATTGGGCTTTTCGATGTCCTCGAACACTTGTCCGAACCGTATGGTTTCATCACCAATTTGGTCCGCGGTTTTCCCGATTTGAAGCATTTGCTCTTTACGGTGCCGGCGCGCATGGAACTGTGTTCCAATTATGACGAGCACTACGGCCACTTCCGACGATACACGCTGGAATCCTTGAACGACGTGTTTGCCTGCTGCCATCTCAATCCTTTGGAGGCACGGTACTTTTTTCGCAGCCTCTATCTGCCGTGCCGTCTGTTGCTGCTGGCGCGGCGCGCGCGCGCGGTGCGGCACCGGGCACCGGTCGGATTCCTGCCGCTGCACGGCCTTATCGCATGGCTCTTAAAGCTGGAGTTTCATCTGGTCCCGCCACGAGTACCGGGCACGTCCATCATCGCGAGCTGCGCGGTGCAGTTCTGAGTTTGAATATGAACCCCCATCACCTCGCTCAGTGGAATGCTGAGTTGCGCCACAAAACGGCGCTCGAAATCGCAAAGTGGGCCATCGCGCAGGGCAACGGACGCGCCATCGTGTCCACCAACTTCCGTCCTTACGAAGCGGTGATTCTGCATTTGTGCGTGCAACTGCAACCGGACATCCCGGTGCTTTGGGTGGATCACGGCTACAACCGTCCCGCGACCTACCGGCACGCCGAGCAACTCAGAGAATCTCTCCGCCTGAACGTCAAAGCCTATCTGCCGAGGATTTCCGTCGCGCATCGCGACGCGGTTTACGGACCGGTGCCAACGACGGACGACGAGGACGGCCTGAAGCAGTTCAGCGCGCAGATGAAGCTGGAACCCTTTCAACGCGGCATGAAGGAACTTGCGCCGACGGTCTGGATCACCGCGCTGCGCAAAGTTCAAAACCCGAATCGCGCCGGCCTCGATATCGTCTCGCAGGACGCGAACTTCGGCGCACTGAAGGTCAGCCCGGTCTTTTACCTGAGCGATGCCGAGATGGAGGCCTATCTCAAACAGCACAATCTCCCGAACGAATGGGATTATTTCGACCCGGCCAAAGCCGACGAGAAGCGCGAGTGCGGCCTGCACGTCGCATGGGGAAAGACAGCGATGGGGTCTGGCGTCTAAGATCTGGGGAAACGTGATGGGTGAGCCTTTCGAGAATTCGGAAGCTTGGAAAAAAGCGCGGATGCTGACCGACGAAGTTTATGCGCTCTGCCGTCGCGAGCCGTTGTCGAAGGATTTCGGCTTGCGCGACCAGCTTCAGCGAGCTGCCGTTTCGGTGATGAACAACGTCGCCGAAGGTTGGGAATCTCTTCACGTTGCCGAAAAGCGCCAGGCTTACAATGTCGCCCGACGTTCGTGCGGGGAAGTCCGCTCCATGAGTTATGTGCTGCTCGACAACAAATTCGTCACCGACGCCGAGCAGCAAAAGCTCCTGACCAGCTGCATCCAAACCGGCAAGCTCGTAAGCGGTCTCATCCGCTCACTCGACAATCGATGATCAATCCCTAGACCCAGGACGCCAGAACCTAGACCCATTTACAAACGGCAGACCCTTTCACGACTGATGAGTTCATACCATCTCGATCATCTGCAGTATCTCGAAACCGAAGCGATCCACGTCACGCGCGAGGTCGCCGCCGAGTTCGAGCGTCCGGCGCTGCTGTTCTCCGGCGGCAAGGACTCCATCTGCCTCCTGCGCCTCGCCGAAAAGGCCTTTCGCCCGTCGGACATCCCGATGCCGCTGCTCAATGTGGACACCGGCCATCATTTCCCCGAACTCAACGAGTTCCGCGATCGCCGCGCCAGGGAACTCGGCGCCAGACTCATCGTCCGCAAAGTCGAGGACGCCATCAAAGCCGGCATCGCGGTGCCGACTCCCGGCGAGGTCAGCCGAAACCGCCTCCAGATTCCCACGTTGCTCGCGGCCCTTGAAGAGTTCCGGTTCGACTGCGCCATCGGCGGGGCGCGGCGCGACGAGGAGAAGGCCCGCGCGAAAGAACGTTTCTTCAGCTTTCGCGACAGCTTCGGCCAGTGGGACCCGAAGAACCAGCGGCCTGAAATCTGGAACCTTTACAACGCCCGCGTGAATCCCGGCGAACATATGCGCGTCTTCCCGCTCAGCAACTGGACCGAGTTGGACGTGTGGGAATACATCAAGCGCGAGAAACTCGAAGTGCCGGGCATCTACTTCAGTCACACGCGAAAATGTTTCCGACGCAACGGACAGTGGCTGCCCGTGAGCGACCTTCTGCCGGCGAAGCCGAACGATCAGGTGAAGGAATTAGTTGGTGGAGAGCCGCGCCGACAGCGTGGACGACATCATCGCCGAAATCGCCGCCGCGCGCGTGACCGAGCGGGGTTCCCGCGCCGACGACAAGACGTCCGAAGCGGCGATGGAAGACCGGAAGAAGGCCGGGTATTTTTGAACCACGAATGGACTCAGCGCGGCCCAACCGCACGGCCCACATAGTGGCACGGGCGTCTCGCCCGTGTGTTGCGGATTGGCGTTTGATCATCCGTGTTAATTTGTGTCCATTCGTGGTTGAATCTTATTGAAATGACGGTTCACGCTCACCATCCCGTCGAAATCCTCCGCTTCAACACCTGCGGCTCGGTGGACGACGGCAAGTCCACGCTCATCGGCCGATTGCTCTATGATTCGAAGAACCTCATGGAGGACCAGCTCGAAGCGCTGGAGCGCTCCGCCGACATCACCGGCGGCGGCGCCATCAACCTCGCCAACCTCACTGACGGCCTGCGCGCCGAGCGCGAGCAGGGGATCACGATCGACGTCGCGTACCGCTACTTTGCGACGCCGCGCCGCAAGTTCATTGTCGCGGACACGCCTGGCCACGTGCAATACACGCGCAACATGGTGAC
>QHPW01000019.1:0-7688 GCA_003219675.1 Verrucomicrobiota bacterium | reverse complement strand
CCTCGAAATTCGAGATCAGGTCGAGGATTTCCTGCCGCGCCTCGACGTGTTCAAGGACGTGAAATTCATCCCCATCAGCGCGCTCAACGGCGATAACGTCGTGGAACGGTCGAACCTCACACCGTGGTATGAAGGGCCGACCCTGCTCGGGCATCTCGAGACCGTCCACATCGCGAGTGACTGGAACCTGAGCGCGTTTCGTCTGCCGGTGCAATGGGTGAATCGTCCGAACAATCCGCGCGACCCGAAGTTGCACGATTTTCGCGGGCTCAGCGGGCAGATCGCCGGCGGCATCGTGAAAGTCGGGCAAAAGATCATGGTGCTCCCCAGCGGGATGAAAAGCACCGTCAGGGAAATCTGGACTTATGACGGCTCGTTGTCCGAGGCGTTTTGCCCGCGGTCCATCACCCTCGTGCTCGAACACGACCTCGACATCAGCCGCGGCGACACCATCATCGGGCTGGAGAATCTGCCGGGCATGAGCGTGGATTTGCACGCGAAGATTTGCTGGATGAATCCGCGTCCGCTGCAACGTGACAGAAAATATTTGCTAAAGCACACCACGCAGACGGTCCAGGCCATCGTCACCGCCATCGAAAACCGGATCAACATCTCGACTTTTGATCCCGAGGCGGAACCGGACGAACTGGCCGTGAACGACATTGGTGAAATCCGACTGCGCGCCTCCCGGCCGCTCATCTTCGACGGTTACGGCACCAATCGTCTCACCGGCTCCTTCATTCTCATCGAGCAGGGCACAAACCTCACCGTGGCCGCCGGCATGCTCAATCCGCCCACCGAACTCGTGAAGCCGGAATACAACGATTTCGCGATCTGAACGTAGGGCAGGCACCTCCGGCAAAACCGGGGAGAACCATTGGGCCTGGGCTTAGTCGACACTCAAATGAATTATATAGTACCTGGAAAACCAGCCGTTACGGCTTCACGATTTCGACGCCGTTGATGGCGGCGTGATAGTCGCCCCCTCGGTTCGGACGCGGCGTAATCGTGACCGTAATCACACCGTTCTGAGGGGTGATGTTTTGGGGTGGGACCGTAATGGCTGTAATGCGCCCGATAATCTAGATCGGTTGACGCGCCCACTGCCAACGTCAAATTCGCCGGATAGAGCACCGGGGTTTGCCGATTCAGTACTGTGCCGCTTCGCCGCATACTTGTATCCTCGTTCAGAGGGATTGTGCCGTTTTGATCATAAACGATGACTCGAAGTTGATCTCCAAGTTTTGGCAGATTCTGAGGCTCCGAAGACATCCAGAGTCGATAAGTGATTGTTTGACTAGCCATGTTCACCATAACTTTGGGTGTCAGCAAAGTGGAAGATTGACCATCAAGAATCGTTGCTGCCCTCCACGCGTAAAGGCTTGTGCCGTGGGCATGAACCGGATCAATGCTGCCGGTTCATGCGCGCTCGGGGATGTGTCATTCATCCAATCCCTCGGCAGAGTCAGGCTGTCCAAGCGTTCATGCTGTTGGACCAATGGATCCACCGGGGGAGGCATGGTGATGTCCGCAAGCCACACGGTGTCGTCAGGCACAGTGTCTCTATCATCTTTCTTATATTGAAATCCAATGCGATAGGTGCCGTCCACCTGGCCAACGGCGTTGTAAATATTGTAGATTTGCAATGTTTCGTAGCTGTTTAGGTTGCCGTTGACCTCCTCGCCAGCAGCGGAATTGCCTGAAGCACAGAAGACCGCGCAGCCTTTGCCGCCCCGGCCTTGATTCCATGCATACGAAAATCCTGCACTGACGGTGCTGCTGGGCGAGTTGGACCAACTGCAATTGATCACGTCCGCGTTGTCTGCCGCATAAACCAGCGCCTGATAAATATGGGATGGAGTAGCGAAAGTATGGACGCCATTGTCGGTTTGAAAAACACGCACGGGTAAAATCTTGCAGGTCGGTGCCATTCCCACCACTCCGAGACAAGTTGGAGGATTGCCGACACAATTGTTGTTGACCAAGGCGGCGGCGACGCCGGCTACAGCCGTGCCGTGGTTGTCCCCGAATTGTCCTGACGTTGATGGATTGGGATCTGCATCCATGTCTTTGAAGTCATAGCCTTGAATGATGTTGGGCTGCAAATCCGGGTGGGTGATTTCCATGCCGTTGTTCTGCCAGATCACGCCGTTGTCCAGAATGGCGATCCGAATGCCGGGACTGCCCAGCGTTAAGTCCCAAGCTGAAGGGGCGCTGACCTTGGGCAGATGCCACTGATCGCCATATTTTGCGTCGTTCGGGTGGAAGTCCAGCGCCCCACCTTCCTGCTCCATGTTTGGCTCATCCCAAAGGACCGCCGGGTTCTGCAGGAGCGCACTGCAAACACTGAACGGGTTGTAATTCTTCGGGTCCGTGAGCCGCAGCACGTGAATCTGGTCAGAACTCGACAGGGTGTCCGCCACCTGCAGACCTAGTTGCTGGAAGGAAGCAACGTCATCGGGAGTAATCGGCGCTTTCATGCGCACCACGATTTCTTTGTTGAGGTAATGCCGCGCCCCCGAAGTGGGATTGGCGAACACAGGATAGGCATATTTCACCCTGGAATCCGTGTTCAGTGAGTTGATTGCCGCTGCGTTGGCCGACTCCGTCACCGTCCCGCCAGTCTGCAACGTGTATAGGCCTCGTGCCAGCGTCAAATCCAGCTCCATCACAAACTGCGTGCCGTTCGGAGCGATGAATTCGGTTGGAGTCGTGTTTTGCGTCACTGAGGATCAAATTGAATGACGGCCTGTCCGAGTTTCTGTGTGACCGTCAACGTCTGGCCGTCCGCCAGAAAGGTTTCTGATGCGTTGAAGGTTTTCAGATCCCGGGCTCCGGCAGCGCGGCCTTGATACGCCAGAACGCTACAGAGTGCGATGATAAAACTGCTCGTTAAAACTTCTCTTCTGACTATCTGACTTCAACCGACCCGGAGTTGCGGAGGATGAACAAGTTCACCACGTCTCCGGGTGCGGCTGGTTATCGTTGTTCCATCGGCGACGCGCCGTGTCTGTGGGTTCCTGCCACTTTCTCTGCTTCGCGGATTCCACGTGACCGTCGCAAAACAACACATTGGCGCCGTCGTTATGAATGGCGCCGATGTAACCAAAATATTGAATAGAAACGTCAGAAAGTTGGCGGCACGGGCGTCCCGCCCATGCGAATGGTGGAAGTGACACACGGGCGAGACGCCCGTGCCACTACCGTCTGAAAACCGGACTCCCGGAATCCAACCTCAAACACATACTCCATCCGATGGTGGAGAGGGAGTTTCTTTGGTTGCGCCCTGGCAGGCTGTACCCGATTAATAGGCGAGGCGCCCGCCTGTTATTTGACCGCCTTCTTGAGCGACGACAAATACTCGACCAAATCAACGAGGTCCTGCGTGGACATCGTCTGCTGCAAGCCCGCGGGCATGATGGACAGTTTCTGTTGCTCGCGCTTCGCGATGTCGGATTTTTTATGGCGTTCAACGATGCCGCCCTGCGTCTTCACCGCGATTTCGTCGGCTGTATCGCTGACGATCAGGCCATAAGCCTCATCGCCGTTTTTCAATTCGATCTGCCAGGCCTCGTAACCGAACGAAATGCCGGCGCTGGGGTCGAGAATCGCTTCGTACAGCGCCTCCTTGCCGAGTTTGGCGCCGATCTCGGAAAGGTTCGGACCAAAGTCAATGCCTTCGCCGTTCACCTGGTGGCATCGGATGCAGCCGACGGTGTCGCGGCGATAAATCACCGCGCCTTTCACCGGGTCACCCTTCATTTTTGCGAGTTCCGAAATTGGCGGCAGCGGTTGAGCATCCCGGCCTTGCGGCAGAGGGAGCAACCGCGCGGCTTCGGTTTTGATGTTCGCCCAGCGGACATTGTTGAGTTCCGAAGCGGCCGTCAGTTTCACGTCGTCCGGCAGCTTTTGTTCTTTGGCGAGCCGGAGCAGAGCCGCCGCGCCTTCCTGCGCTTGCGCCAACGAGCGGACCGCCTGTTTGCGCAAGCTCACGTCGTGTTTCATGTCAACGACGATCGGCTCCAGCAACGGGACGATTTCCTTCCTGCCGGTATTCCCCAAAGCTTCAGCCACTTTGACGGCGTTGGCGCCGGTGAGCGCCGTTTTCAGCAACTCGAAATTATGGTTGGCCACAATCAACCGGGCCGCCTCCGCGCCGGTTGAATTGCTCGGATTCTTTGCAGCGATTTCGAGCAGCGCCGGGTCCTGGTTCTTGATTTTAAAGTCGCGGACAAGTTCGACGAACTGCGGTGTTCCCCTGGTGACTTCGAGCACTTTTTCCAAAGCCTCTTTCAGCTTTGGATTGGCTTCGACTTTCTCGGGACCGAGACGGGTCAGTGCTTCAATGACAGTGGCCACACGGTCGGGATCAAGCGGTTCGGCCGCGAAGCAGGCAGCCAGGGTTGAAAACGCAAGCGAACTAAACCACACCCGCCGCACCGCATGCGTCCAACAGGAAACGCCACGGCTCATTTCAGCCCGCTCAGCGCCAGTTCCGCCACAGCCGCGTCCTTCTCCGGTCCGGCGATGAAGTCGAGCGCGTGGAAGTAGCGGTCCCGTTCTTTTGCGTTCACGCTTTTGTCGTTGATGATTTTGACCAGCAGCGCCGGGGCCTTCTTGCTGCGCGAGCGCCAGATGATATCGCGCCCGGAGGGCGTGTTCCACCGCTCGCCCACATCCGCCAACCAAACGTCGAAGCACTTGTCCCATTGCCTGTCCGCGCCGATGCCGAGGGCTTCGAGATACCAGCGGTCTTTTCCGTCGTGTTGCAGCGCCAGTTGCGCCCATAGCTTCGGCGCCTCGGAGGACGGGTTGTGCCGCAAGGCAATGGCGCATTCGCGACGAACCTGCGGGGAAGGATCTTGCGACAGCATTTTCACGAAAGGAATCACGTCGAGCTTCAGCTCGCGTGCGATGCGCAGGCCGGCGATGCGGATGTCGGGAGCGCCGTCTTTCAGCTCTTCTTCGACGTATTTCTTTTCGCTGCCCTTGATGCGCGCGAGCAGGTGCAGTGCGCGGGCGCGCATCCGGGCGTCATCGCTCCTTTGCCAAAGCCCCAGCAAATAAATCTCTGCTCTGCCCTGCATTTCGTGGAGCCTCGTCCACGCGAGATAACGTGTTGCCTGATTGGGCGATTGTAGAGCCTCAACGCAGCTGGCGATGACGTCCAAATTCAACTTCGGAACCGACGCTTTGTTTCCCTTGGGTGCGACGCGATAGATGCGTCCGGTCATCGCGTCCAGTTTCTGGTCCGCCATGTAGTGGCCGCCCACACCCGCGTCGTTCCAATCCGCCATATAAATCGCGCCGTCCGGCGCGACACACACGTCCGAGGGCCGGAACCATTTGTCATTGTCGGTGCTGGAGAGAATGTCCACGGTCCTGGCGTTGTAACCGGCGCCGTCCGGTTGAACCGGGTAAGCTCGCACCACGCGCGGGCCGGCGTCGCAATGGATCACCTGGTTGCGGAACGTTTCGGGCAGGAGTTTGCCTTCATAGACAAGAATGCCCGTGGGCGAACCGGCTCCGGTGTGCAGCAGGTTCGGGACGACGCCGGGGTCATATTGGTGCCACTCGTAGAAAATTTTTTCACTTTCAGGCGCTCCTTTGGATTTGGCCTTGGCCCAGCCCGCCGGCCAGCCTGCGCCGGTCATTTCGTCCGTGTAACCGAAATTGCCATATTCCATCACGTAATTGATGCGGACGCCGAAGTTGCCGTCGTCGTCGTTGTCCGACTGCCAGAGGGTGCCGAAGGAATCGACGGCGACCTCGTAGTTGTTGCGGAAATTCCACGCGAGCGTTTCGACTCCGCTGCCGTCGAGGTTGCAGCGGAACACCATTCCCTGGCGATACGGCTTGCCACGGTTGTTGACTTCGTTGCCGTCCAGATCGACAACCGGCTTCATTGCCACGTTATCAATCACGCCGTGCAAGGGGACGTCCTTGTTGACCGGGTCATGGAGTTCTTTGCCCTCGTTGCCGAAGTTAAAATAGAGCTTGCCGTCGGGGCCGAAGACGAACGCGTGCACGGCGTGATCATGATCGCGACCTTTGATGCCGGTGAACAGGACTTCGCGTTTATCGGCCTTGCCGTCACCATCGATATCGCTGAGCACGAACACGTTCGGCGAGCTCGAAACAATCACCTTGTTGCCCAACACACAAATGCCCAGCGCGGCGTTGATGCTCGGGTCCTGGTAGAAAACGGTTTCTTTGTCCGCGACGCCGTCGCCATTGGTGTCGTCGAGAATCACGATGCGGTCGCCGGCCGGCTGAAGGACTCCCCATTTCTGGAAGCTCGAACGGTAATTGACGCCTTCGGTGATCCAGACGCGCCCGCGCTCGTCGATGTCCATGTCAGTCGGATTATGAACCATCGGCTCGGAAGCGAAGAGCGATGCTTCGAGGCCGTCCGCCACGGTAAATTTCTTTACCGATTCGCGCGCGGCCTCGGGGCCGACGCCGGCGGGGTTGGCGGCGATCAAAGCTGACGCGGCAAATGGCCAAAGAAGCAAAGAGGTCTTGTTCATAAATCCTGCGGATCACGCCGCTGGGTAAATGGCCGCCCGCGAGTCATTTGCCTTTCGGATCGAGGTTCTTCTTCAAGTCTTCATCGGTCACGGCGCAGTCCACGCCATTCGCCGGCACCTCCACGTGCGCGGTCCACAACAGCGCGTTCAGGACAATCATTCGGAAATTTTCGTTGCCCCAGTTCTTGTGGAAATGCGCGCCGGTGAAGCCGAAGCCGCGCCCGCCGTCGGGCCGCTCGACCGCCCACGCGAGCACCTCTTCGCGCCCGCTTGCGGCCACGACGTGTGGATACGGCCCGCGCGGCGAGGAGGATTTGCCCTGCCGCGTCTCGTCGTCCGGCTTGGCGATCAGGATCGGCGTGACCCCTTTCATCTCCGGCCGAAAGCGGATGTTGTAATACCATTCGTCGCGAATCCTGAACGGTTTCACGCCGCGCGTGATCGCGTGATTCGGCAGGCTCTTGAAATCCGCTTCCCAATGCGGGTTCGTGGACCAGCGGTCTTCGTAGTAACCGCCAATCCAATTAAGAAACTCCGGCCCGCCTTTGTCCTTTGGCACTTCGACGGCGTAATGCACGCAGGCAAGGCCGATCCCTTTCTTCATCAGGTCGCCGATGATTCTGAGGTGGTCGGCCTGGATCGAGTCCGCGCCGTCGAACGCATTCGGGTCCTTGGGCCAGCCGTTCAGGTAAAACGTGGGGTCCACACCGGGCACGTTTTGCAGACATTTGTGCAGCAATTGCACGCCGGCGTTGAACTCGTGGTCGCCGGGACCGTGGCTCGGATGGCCCGCGATCAGGACGATCTTTTTGTCCGCGGCGCGCGCGCCCGCGCTCCAGCACAACGCCGCGGCCAGCAACGAAAGAAGGACTTTGTTCATGCGATAAGAAATTGTGGGAATAAATCACTGCGACTTGCGTTTGTAAATCGCGAAGACGTGGTCCGAACCTTCGGCGGACTTGAATTCAGTCGGGCGCGAGGCGCCGTTGACGGCGTAGCACGCCTTGAAGGTGTCGCCGGCAATCTCATAGATGGCCGGCAGTTCGGCGCCGTCATCGCCGGTCACGTCCATTTTTTCCGGCGTGGTCGATTCGATGATTTTGAAGCTGCCCTGGCTGGGATTGTTCGATTCAACGGAATATCGATTGCCGTTGATTT
>QHPW01000427.1 GCA_003219675.1 Verrucomicrobiota bacterium | reverse complement strand
CTCACAAACGCCACATAACGCCCGTCCCCGCTGATCAGGGGGCTTGTGGACGGCCCATTCCCTTCGCCGCCGGCGTTGTCAACACTGACCAACGTCGTTGTTCCATTTTGCACATCGCGCAGGAACACATCGCTGACGCCATTGGTGTCGTTGGCGACCAGATTGCTCGCCTCGCTCTCGAAGACGACATACCGGCCATTGCTCGAGAGGGCCGGTGAGACCGAGTGGCCATTCCCGCCCCCGACACCCGACTGATTCACGCTCACAAACCTGGTCACGCCGTTGGTGGTTTCGCGGAGAAAGATATCCACAAACTTTCCGTTGTCGTCGTTCGTGACCAGATTGTTGGCCGAGCCGAGAAAAAGAACAAAGCGCCCGTCAGAACTGATGACGGAGCCGGAAGAATCGCTGTTCCCGCCGGCGGCAACCGGCAGCGAAGATTCGGCCAATGAAACCGCCTGGACCGTCGAGGCGCCATGGATTACGACTGTCGCGGCCCACCCCAGAGCGAGCCATGCTGCAAAGAATCGTAGCCGTGGTAAGTTCTTCATGGATGCCTCCTTATTGCTCCATCAATCGGTGCGATTACGCCGTTATTTTCATGAAACTTTCTGGTTGTCAGCTCTCTTACGCGCGCAAAAAACGTGCCACATGTCTATTGTAGCGACTGGCTCCGACGCTGCTTGAAGTCCCCTTGATGTTCGAAAGGATGGATCATTGCGATTGCCAAAGGGGGTTTCCGAAATCCGCGTTGAAGCGGCTGAAGCCCGCGCTCCGGAGCGCAACGTCGCGCCGCCTCGACGGGATTCTCGCTGGTGAGCCCGATTTTCAAAGTGAACTCTTTCTTTAACCAGATACTCTAAACAGACCACTTGGCTCGGCCGATTTTCGGGGCCTTTGTGGTTGAGCATGGGGTGGATACCTACGCTGACTCGGGTCTGACCGCGTGAACTTCACGCACAATGCGTGGAATTCACGCATGAGCGGATCGACCGGAGCGAGTGGTGCAAGGCGATCTCCGCACGAGGGTCGAGCATGACCTTTCTGGCATTTGCCGTGCTGAGGAGTGATTCGAGCGGCCCGGATCGCCGCGGGACCCGAAATTCTTACAGTGAGCTTGATAGGTTGAAACAATAGAAGGGAGCGAGTCATGCTCGCAAGAAAACCAGGCAGTTTTAATGGCCAAAACACCGGAGCCTTCACTCTGAGTGATCTCGTCACCGTCTTGGCGGTGGTATTGGTCCTGATCATCCTTCAACTGCCGTCCGCAGCCAACACCAGGGGCAAGGGGCAAAGCGCGAGCTGCCTCTATAATCACCAACAACTGGTGCGCGCCTGGCAGTTATATGCAGACGCCAATGGCGGTAGATTGGTGGGTAACCTGGATGGGGGGGACGTTTCGATTCTCGCGAACAGCAACCGGACCTGGGTGTTGGGTTGGTTCGATTTTAACGGCGGCTCGCCTTTGGGAGCTAACACAAACACGGTTTACCTCACCACCTACTCGCCCTTGGCGACCTATCTTCGCCGAGATGCATCGGTTTTCAAGTGCCCGGCCGACACAAGCCTGAGCAGAGGGCGGACCGGCGCTCCGCGCGTGCGCAGCGTTTCGATGAATGGATATGTGGGAGAACGCGCGTCACCGTACACCTCCGGTTATAGACAGTTCAAGAAAATCTCGGAATTTGTGAACCCAAGCCCTTCGCAGGCCTTCGTGTTCATCGATGAACGCGAGGACGGCATCAACGACGCATTGCTGCAGATCGACATGGGGGGATTCGATCCGTGGCAGCCGAGCCGCTACACCATTGTGGATTATCCGGCAGACTGGCATAACCGAGGAGCCAATCTCTCGTTTGCGGACGGTCACACCGAGACCTGGCGCTGGCGTGACGGGCGAACAATGCCTGCACATTGGTTCGGTCAGTTGCTGCCTCTCGGAGTTTTCTCTCCTAACAACGCGGATGTTACTCGGATCCAAGCCGCGGCCAGCCGCAAGATCACCCGGGGCAATTGACCCCGTTTTCATCTTTCATTGCCAAAGGTGATCGTCTGGCGGAGTGGCCAAACCCGGTCGAGAGAATTTGTCGGCATCAGTGTAAAACGCATCGGATAGCGCCCGCCAAATTTCGCCAGGCTCTTTTCCACGCCGTAAACCAGACACGCGGTGGCCATCGCATCGGATTCCATGCACGTGGGAGCGATCACGGTGCAGGCGGCGACGCCCTGCACCGGATAGCCGGTGCTCGGGTTCAGGATGTGGCTGTAACGCGCGCCGTTGATTTCAAAAAAGTTCTCGTAGTTGCCGGAAGTGGACAGCGCGGCATCGCGCAAGGAGACTTTGTCGCGATGCCCTTGTTTTCGAGGATCTTCGAGCTGCACGATCCAGTTCGTCCTGCCCCACGGCGCGCCGATGACGCGCAGGTCGCCACCCGCTTTGACCATCGCATTGGTGACGCCGAGCGAGCGTAATTTCCCGATGGCGCAATCAACCGCGTAACCTTTTGCGATTCCGCCCAGGTCCAATGAAACTCCGGTTGCGAGAAAGTGCACCGGGGCAGGACTGCCTTCAATTCCTGCTCGGTCGGCAGCCGGTATTCCTTCCAGATGAATCCCCAGAGGTCGGCGAGCGGACGGATCGTGATGTCGAAACTGCCTTCGGTCTCCCCGGCGATCTCCTGTGCTCTGGCGATCACGCGGAAAAGGTCCGGCGAAACGACGACTGGCCCGGTCGCCGCACGCGCGTTGAGCCTGCTGAGTTCGCTGTCGGGCCGATGAAGGCTCATCAAACTGTCGATGCGACGGAATTCATCAAAGGCTGCGGAGACAGCGTCGTTTGCGCGCCCGCGGTCTTCGTCGTAAGCGGTAATGGTAACGAAGGTGCCGAGCAGCGGTTCGCTGCGGCGAACCCTCTCAGGGTTTGGCTGCGGCGCCCGGCAACTGAGCTGCAGCCAGCAAATGAGGCCGAACCACAAGCTCAAACGTCGCCAGCAGGCGGCGGACGCCGTCGGTGACGTTGCGGCAGGAGAGGGTGGCGCCGCTGATGTTGTAAATGTCGTCATTGAGCTTAAGGCTGGATCGCGTGGTCTTGCCTTTGAATTGGTCGCGCCACTTCGCGTTGTGAATCTCGCCGCCGTAATTCTCGCGGTATTCGAGCAGTTCAACCTGAAGCACTTTGCCTTCGGGTGAAATCGCTGCCGCGTAGTCGATCAATTCGTGTTTACCCAACACCTGGTCAAACATTAAAACGCCCAGGATATTGGTGCTGTCGCCCGCGACGCTGTAACGGATTTCGGGGTTGCGGACTTTGACCCCGGCCTTTTGTTCGATCGCTTTGCGTTGTTCGACCGTCAACTTGAGTTTCTGCCCTTCAGATTTATCGGCTTTTGGGAAGCAGACTTTCTGCGCTTCAGCCGCCGAAAGATAGCGCTCGGCCCGACCGATCATGGGTGTCAGCCAAAGCGCCGCCCAGACGAGCCGTTGGAATAACAGGCGTTTCAAGTTCGTGGCGTTTCCGGATCAAAAATTGATTCCCGCGATCAGCCGGATTTCAATCTTTTCATGGTCTTCCAACTGGAGGCCGCCACTGGTGTTCGGGGTGCCGTGGACCTGGGGCAGGACCGTCAGAGTGGCCCACCCGTTTTTGCTTCCGTAATGCACGTTCGGTCCCACAAACCAGGCATCGTGCTCACGATGGTCGAAACCGATGCCATCCACGAACGCCCGGAGGTTTCGACCCTCCAGCCCCACCGACCAGCGGGGCGACATCCTGTAAGTGACGCCGGCGGTAAACTCCACTTTCAGCTCCTCCCCGGTTTGAATGGATCCGCGCGCCCACTCCTGTTCCAGGGTGGCATTCAAGACCGCTCTCCACTTTTCGCCAAAGTTCTTTTGCAGAATCAGTTTTTCCTCCAGTTCCACTTCCGCGCCGTTGTAGGTCGGCTCGAAATAGAAAGCCAGTCCCGCCGGCTGGATGTCCGGGTTCAAGATGCGGTACTTCAGTTCGGCTGAAACCCCCTCGAATTCAAACTCCGACACGCCACCGGGTCGCTTGTCCGTGGTCTGGCGGAAATTGAGGTAGCCAGCAGCCTTTAAATTGTCCAGCAGTCCGTATTCGATCTCCTCGCGGAAATCCCAGGCCGAAAACAATCCGCCGCTCTTGCCGTAGCGATGCGTCAGCCACTGTTCGAATTCCCAATGGCCTTGAGGCAAAACTTCTGCCTCCTGCGAATAAGTGAAGAAGCGTTCGTCCGCGCAAACCACGCCCGTGGACGCGGCGAACGACAGCCCGATGCCGATCAACACGGCCCATTCCAATGCGGTGTAGCGACGGGTACCCGCCGAAGCCGTTATGCGCTTTTTCATTCCGCGATTTCAGTAGTTGTCCGAGTCCGGTTTTCCTTCCCCATCGACCCGAATCCGGGTATGAGGAAACGGCTGTCCATTTGAGAA
Organism: Verrucomicrobiota bacterium; assembly: GCA_003219675.1. Classification (GTDB taxonomy): domain Bacteria; phylum Verrucomicrobiota; class Verrucomicrobiia; order Limisphaerales; family AV2; genus AV2. The sequence goes on along the minus strand of QHPW01000427.1, from coordinate 2,381 downwards.
TAAGTCTCAACACCAAAGTGAATGAGAATGGGTCTCAGGTGCAAGGATTATTTTGAATTTTTTTTGCCCAGCCCAGGCCGGCCGCCCAATGCGCCCCTAATCCCAACGGCAACAACAGGCCCAGGACCCGGTGCGCCCAGACAAAAGTATTCCGCCACTCGACTGACCCGGCGTAGTACAGTCCGGCGCCGCTGAGAATCAATGCTGCAAACAGGATTTCCATCGAGACACCCGTAATCCGATTCGCTTTGAGTTGCCATCCCATCCGGATGTGCCCGCAACAGAGGTACCCAAACAGCACGCAGAGCAACGGATTCAGGCAGCCGTGCAGGATCAAGGAGCCGTGAAGCCAGGCCGGCGTTTCCAGGCTCCGGGCCTGGAGGATTTCGCCGCGCCACACTCCCAGGCCGGAAATGAAACTCAGGGATAAAAGCACAACGACGGTGATGTGCGTGAGCGCGGGCAGGCGCGAAGGCCGCGTCGCGGCTTCGAGTGGCCCCTCCATGACTCAGCAACCCTTCTTCTTGCAAGCGCCGAGCTTCTTCAGCTCTTCGCAACGGCCGGTGATCTGCAACCGCTGCGATTTCACCTCAAAACCCAGCCTGTGGCTGATTTCGTTTTCGAGCTTTTCGATTTTGTCGCTCTCGAACTCGACGATTTTTTCGCAATCCTGGCAAATGATATGGCTGTGATTGGGATGATCGGCGTAATTGGGATCGTAAAACTTGTAGTCCTTGCCAAAGTCCATTTCGCGCACCAGTCCGCTCTCCGTCAGCAGCGGCAGCGTGCGATAGACTGTCGCGCGGGAAACGGATTTGTCCCGCCGCCGCGACCATTCCAGCAGTTGCTCGGCGGTAAAATGTTCCTCCGTGCCGAAGACGCTGTCGATAATGGCCTGCCGCTGAGAAGTGAGTCGAAGATTTTTTTGGCCCAGGAATTCCATGAATTTCTGTTTCGCAGCCTGCTTCTCGGTCGCAGCCATGGCGGCAGTATATTTCAGCGGGCTGTCAAGTCAACGCACCACCCGCTGGTAGGCTCGAAGTCTGCCGTCCGGACCGAACGTCAATCGAATGAAATAGTCCGGCGATGGCGGTTCGTAATAGGGATACCACGGATGATAGTAGTAGGGATAGCCGTAGCCATGCATGAAGCCGACTGAGCCGCCGGAGTAACCGCGGCGGGTCAGCCATTCGGCGACGATCGTGCCGTCGGTCAATTTGGCGGATTTGTCCGGGGGGCCGAGTTCCGCAACCGCCTGGTCGTAAGTGTAATTGCCGATCCGGCTGTTCCAGTCAATCTTCGTGGTGGCGCAGCCGGTCAGGAACAAGCAAAGGCCAATGCCCAACCCCCGGACGCCCAGTCTGGAAACTCTTTTTCGGGCGCAACGGCCTTTGCCAACGTCGGCATTCATGTCTCTAACGTGCTGTCTCCATGCCCGCAAGGCAACGCCGAAAGAGGTAGTGTCCTAATCTGCTTAAGGTGGGTGCGCCGCTGCCGCGGCGCACGGCGGTGCCGCAGCACCGCCGCCACCAAATTAGGCGACACTACCCCGAAAGGCGGAACCCTTCCGCGAGTCAGGCTCTCGGATGCGCCGCGTCGTAGGCGCGCTTCAACCGCTCCGTGGTCAGGTGCGTGTAAATCTGGGTCGTCACCAGATGCGCATGTCCCAGCAGCTCCTGCACGCTGCGCAGGTCCGCTCCCGCATCGAGCATGTGCGTGGCGTAACTGTGTCGGAGTTTGTGCGGCGTCAGGCGCGGATCCAGTCCGGCAAGCGCCAGGTAACGCTTCAGGCGCAATTGCACCAGGCGCGGATACATCGCCTTGAGTTTTTGCGCATTTGCCGAAAAAACCGGGGCGGCGCCGCTCGGCGGATGCGGCAGTGCGTTCCAATAGTTTTGAATGGCGACAAGTGCCGGCGCGCCGATGGGCACCAGCCTTTCCTTTTTGCCTTTGCCGCGGACGCGAACCATCTGTTCAGCCCAGTGGATGTCTTCGGCGAGCAAGCCGCAAAGCTCGCTGATGCGCAAGCCGCAGGAATAAATGGTTTCGAGAATCGCGACGTCGCGCAGCAGCGCCGCCTTGTCAACCTTGGTTTCGCCGTTTTGTTGAAGTGTTTTCAGTTGCTTCAACGGCGCGTCGAGCAGGTCGAGCATTTGCCGCGCGCTCAGGAATACAGGCAACCGTTTGCCCAGCCTTGGCAGGGCGAGGTTCCGGATCGGCGAAACTGCGGCCACGCCGCGTCGGATCAGAAATTTGTAGAACGACCGCAACGCGCAAAAGCGGAGTTGAATGGCGGCCCGGCTCGGATTGCGGCGACCGAGAAAGCGGAGGTAGCTGCGAAAGTCGTCGCGCTGCAATTCAGGCCAGCGGGGCGGTTGATG
>QHPW01000429.1 GCA_003219675.1 Verrucomicrobiota bacterium | reverse complement strand
TGGACGCCGGTCGATTCTCTGGCCGTCAATTGCGCGAGCAACACGCGCATCATTTCCCTGCCCAACCCGCGTCCCTGCGCTCGCGGCAACAGGTCGATGTGCAGGTGCGACGGGTATTGGTCATACGGCTCCGGCAGGAAGATGTCCGGATGATGGTACTCGTAATAAGCTCTCTGTGTCCGCGTCCATTTCGACCGGTCGCCGGCCGGCTCCGGGCACCGCTTGCGAATTTCGGGCAGCCATTGATTCAGGTAAGCGTCGTAAAACCTCTTTGAATCGAGCGCGCTCAGCACGTAACCGCAGACTCCGTGGCAGTCTTCCAACACAAACGCCAGCTCAGGCTCCAACTTCATATAAGGTCCGACGAAGATGTGGCCCAGCGCCTTTGGATCATTGAAGAAAGGCGTCGCGTCGTTGCCGTTGTCGCCGGTGCGAAGACAGACTTCATACACGGCGTCTTCGTCGCGCGGCTCGCAAGCGCGGATTCTAAAGGGCGCGGGAACCATTGGACTTGTTTTTCGCAACGGACAGGGAAGGATGGCGGAAACAGCCCTCCTCGTCCATCGGCAGCAGCCGTTGCAATTGAGCCGCCAATCCTCCGCGGAAAATCCCGGAACGATACCCGGCATCGCGGTACCTTGGACGGGCCCCGGATTTGGCTTTGCGCCAACTCAAATATTTGCGCAGCAACATCACTTCCTCCCTCAGCTCCCAGACGTGCCGGTAAAGCGCGTAGAGCAGATCGCGATTCTTCAAGGCCGTCATTTTGTCGAACAGACCGTCGAGATCCGAGCAGAGCTGCTCGAATCGCCGGCCGGCGGCGCCCCAATCCCCGGGCGGTATCTTCAGCAGGTGTTGGAGGTCGCCAAGAAACGCTTCTGCGCGCGATCCGGATTGGAACGGCAGATAAAAACAATCGCAGAACAACTCCAATTCATGCATTGAGATGCCGCCCGTCTTGTGCGTCTTCCACGAGAGCAGCCACCCTTTCAAGGCGCTTTGATACGCCGCGCGCGGGTCCCAGTCCGCGTCCGCGTCCGCGTACATCGCCAGCGTGCGAAGCGGAACGTAGTTGGCTTCAAACTCGCAGTTTGGATTGCTGAGGATGCCGCAGACCTCATCGCGCAGTTCGAGTGGCCGCCCCGCATAAGGACCGAGGTAAACGCGCCGCTGATCGTAGTCGTTGGCGTGAAGGTTGTCCCAGAGGAGCGGCTTGCGGCGGATGACCCGCTGCAGTTCCCGGATCGATTCGACGGTAATGGTTTCGGAAATGATGTCCGGCCCGGTCCAGAAGATCCGGATGGATGACTCGAGGAGCTTGCCGATTTGCCTGAGATAATCGGAATGTCGTGGAGGCCCTGACATGCTCCGGCAATAGGGCGTCGGACAAAAAAGCAGGTTCGCAGCCGCAACATTCCCGCGCAGAAACTGCAACAGGTTGTTGGCCACAAAACTTTGCGCCGAGGCCACGGACTCGAACGCCTTGGCGTCTTCCGGGGAAAGCACGGGCTGGATGTCGTCGAACAAAATGGCGAACTGCTGGCAGCCAAGTTCCAGCAGTTGTGACACCTTCTTTCGCAGTGCGGCGGCGTCTCTCCTGCTGGAACAGGAAATGTCGAGTCCGGGCGCGATGGCGTAAATGAAGTTCAACCCCTGGCTCTGGCAATCGCGAATCAACGCCTCCAGCTCGTCGGCCTCATTCTGCGGGTAAAGCTCCCGCCAGAGCAGGCGATGCTTCAGGTCGTCCTTGGGAGCATAGAGATACGTGTTCATGCCCCAGGACCGCATCCAGGCGAAAAGCTGCCGACGTTGAGCCGCCGACCAGGGGCGTCCATAGAAACCCTCCACCACACCGCAAATGAATGAACCTGCGCCCATAAAGTCACTTCACCGCTCCGGCCATCACACCGCGAATCACCTGCTTGTTGAAAATGGCATAGACCAGCAGCGTTGGCACGGAGATTAACGACAGGCCGGCCAACAGCGCAGGGTAATCGGTGTTGTGCGCCTGCTCGAACGCGATCATCCCGACCGGCAGCGTCTTCATCCCGGGATCCACGATGAACAGCATGGCCATCAGGAATTCATTCCAGGTGTTGAGGCAGGTGATCACCCCGACGGTCGCCACGGCCGGCCGCGCGACCGGGAGCAGGATGGTGAAGTAGAACCGCGCGGTGCGCACGCCGTCGAGCTTCGCCGCCTCTTCGAGTTCCGCCGGCAGCGACGCGAAGAACGCGGCGAACAGCAGGATCGCGACCGGCAGACTCTGCGCCGTGTAGGGCAGGATCAAGGCCCAGAGGCTGTCGTGGATGCCGAATTTTTCCAACAAGCCTATCAGCGGAATGAGGTAAGCCTGCACCGGCAGAATCATGCCGGCGAAAAACAGCGCGAGGCAGAATCTGCGCAGCGGAAAGCGCGCTTTGCCGAGCGCGAAACCCGCCCACGCGCCGAAGCAAACGACCGCGATTGCGCTGAGCCCGGTCACCCACAGCGAATTGATGAAGTAGGAACCCATGTGGCCCTGGTGGATCGCTTTCTGGTAATTCGCGAAGCCGATTTGATGCGGCAGGGAGAAAGGATGGCCGAAGATCTCGAGGTTCGACGACTTGAAACTGCTCGACGCCATCCAGAGCATCGGATAGAGAAACAGCAGAGCGAGGAGCGTCCAGGCAACGGTTTTGAGATAGGAACCTGGTCGGCTCATTTGTTTACCCTCATTGACACCCGGCTCCCCATGAACCGTCTCCTCGTAGCGGCGTCTCGGCAGAGCGCCGCAATTCGTGGGAACAACAGCCAGCGGCGCTCTGCCGAGACGCCGCTACGAGGGGGTTCATGGCTTCGATTCACGTCCGAGTTCTGGAGGTGTTCCCTACGCATGAACGGTGGGGCGACCCGTCCTCCGTAGCAGTACTGCGGAGGGTGGAGACTCCGTCGAGCCCTGATTTCCCACCGACACTCCGCATGCCGGGACCCGCGAGGACATGCGCCCCGCCGTTCAAGGCCGAGGGGGAGTTCACGACGCTTCATGCCCGATTCCTTTCCCGTCTGAGCCAAAGATTTTTCGCGCCGATCATCGCCGCGACAGTGAGCAGCACCAGCGCCGTCAGAATGACCGCCAGCGCGCTGCCGTAACCTTTATTGTCAAACTTGATCACTTCCTTGACCAGGAGCGTGGACACGATGCTCGCGTGGTCCTGGTTGGGCAGCAGGACCCAGAAAAGATCAAACGCCTTGAACGCGCCGGTGAAACAAATCAGCAAGGCGACGTAGATCACTTCTTTGAGCAACGGGAGTTTGATTCGCCAGAACGTCTGCCATGCGTTGGCGCCGTCGAGCCGGGCCGCTTCAAGCACCTCCTCCGGAATATTCGCCAGCCCGGCCAGAAAGATAATCATGAAGAAACCGGCCGAGGCCCAGCCGGAGATCACCGAAGTCGTCACCAGCGCGCGCCCCTCGCTCAACATGCCGGGCAAAACCCCGACGCCGTCCTTGAACAAAAAACCAAAAACCAAACCGACCACCACCATCGAAAGCACCGCCGGTGAGAAGAAGGCGACCCGAAGCAAATGATTGGTCCGGGTGTTCTTCTCCAGAGCGGTCGCCAGCGCCAGGCCGACAACAACCTCGAACCAGAGCGTCCAGAACAGGTAGATCAGGTTGTTGGCCAATGATTGATGGAACCTGGGGTCGGTCATCGCGTAGCGATAATAAAGCGCGCCGACGAACTGGTGTTTGATTCCATGATGCGAATAGAACGAGTCGATGAGCGTTTGCGTGGAAGGAATCAATACGAACACGAGAAAGAGCAGGAACGCGGGGGCGAAAAAAAGGATTTGGCCGCGGTGGGTCATGACCTCGGCGATGAACTCCCAACTCCCAACGTCCAGATTCCAAAGAAATCCCAAACAACAAACTTCAATGGGCGCGGCTCGACGAGGGTTTGGCGTTCGGGCGTTGGGGCTTGCTTGGGATTTGGGATTTGGGATTTGGGATTTTTCACAGTCCCTTTCTCGCCAGGTTCGCCTTTTCCTTCGACCAGTAAGCGGCGGCGTTTTCCAGCTTCAGTTTGCCGGCCAGGAGTTTGCCGGCCATTTCGTAAAACACCGACGCCTGCTCCGGCGCATAGCCGGTGTCGGGCGGCGGCACCAGTTCCGATGTGGACGCGAGCATGCGCAGCATTTGCTTCGCCAGCGGGTCGTTCGTGAACTCGGGCGCGTCGCGGCGGGCTGAAAGATTTCCAAGCCTGGCGAATTCGCTTTGATATTTTCTCGACAGCAGCAATTCGAGGAACTCCACCGCCGCTTTCGCGTTCTTCGTGCGCGGGTTGATGAGAAAACCCGTGTTCACCGCGGTCATCGCGTCCCTTTCGCCCGCTCCCGCCGGCACCGGGAAAACGCCGACGGAAAACCGGAGTTCATTCTTTTGCCGCGCGTCTTCGATGTCGGCCAGGAACCAGGAGCCGAGGAAGTGCTGAGCCGACCTGCCGCTCAGGAACAGGACCTTGGCGTCAATGTCGTTTAACGAAAACAGGGCACCCGCCTGGAGCACGCCAGGCAGGTCGAAGCAGTGGTTCTCAAGGAGAAAGACCAACGTGTTCAAACCTTGCACCTGCTCCGGCAGGACGGCGCTCCCGGTTTGGAACAAACGGCCCGACGCCTCCAGGCCGAGACTTTGCCCGAGGAATTCCGCGGCAAGATTTCCCATCGGCCAGAGATCACGATTGCCCTGGGCGAGGGGCAGGATGCCGGCCCGGCGAATCGCGACGCATTGTTGGCGCCACTCCTCCAGGGACTGCGGTTCGCGCAAATGGAGCTGCGCGAAAAGGTCGCGGTTGTACCAGATCAGATTGCTGATATCGACCGATTGGGGCAGAAAATAAACCCCGCCGTTCCGCTTCCGGAGAGTGGATGGTATGAACTCGTCCAGAAAACCGGGCGCGAGAAACGGCGTCAGGTCCATCGCCCAGCCATTGTCGATGCAGCAGTCGGCTTTGAAGCCCTGCCAGTGGAAAAAAATGTCGGGCGGATGGCGCCCCTGGAACTGCAAACGCCAGCCGACAGTGTTGTAAACTTCGCTGTTGGAAACGATCTGCTCGATGGTGACGCCGCGATGCGTCTGCTGGAACTCGGCAACCGCTGCGTTGAGGATCGCCCCCTCCGATCCGGTCGTGAAGGTGTGCGCAAAGCGGAGCCGGTTTGGACTCGATTGAGGCAACGCCAGGCGATTCCCGGTAAGCAAAAAGGCGACAAGAAGCAATGCCATCCAGAACCCTTTTCTGAATTTCATCGTGGTTCGCATTCAGTCCTTCAAGACCGGGGCTTGATGCCGCAGGGATTCGTTTCAGGCGATCGCCTGCCCGGTCATCGAGTCGAAAAAACGAAATCTGGCCGGATTGAAAGCGGCGCGGACTTTTTGATCTGGCGCCATTCGTTGCGCGGCACCGAGCCGCGCGATGAACGAATGCACGCCGCTGTTGAGATGGAAAAGCGTCTCTGAACCGAGCGGCTCCACCAGTTCCACCACCGCGTCCACAGTGGAACCGGACGTTGCAACGGCTCCGTTCATGGACAAGGTAATGTCCTCCGGACGCAAACCGAGAACCACCGGTTTGCCCGCGCTCGACGCCAGTTTCGTCGAGTGTTCAGGCGGCAGTTTCAGTTTGAACCCGGCCGCCTTTTCGCCGTTCGTCTGCCCTTGCTCCACGAAGCAAGCGCCGTCCGGCTCGTGGCGCAAAGCTCCGCGAAAAAAATTCATTGGCGGCGAGCCAATGAAGCCCGCGACGAAGAGATTTGCGGGATGATTATAAAGTTGAATCGGATCGGCGATCTGCAGCACGACGCCCTCCTTCATCACCGCGATGCGGTCGCCCATGGTCATCGCCTCGACCTGATCGTGGGTGACATACACCATCGTCGCCGCCAGGCGCTGGTGCAGTTTTGAAATCTCCGTCCTCATCTGCACGCGCATCTGGGCGTCGAGGTTCGACAGCGGCTCATCAAAGAGAAACGCTTTGGGTTGCCGGACAATGGCCCGGCCTAAGGCGACGCGCTGGCGCTGGCCGCCGGACAATGCCTTGGGCAAACGGTCGAGCAACGGTGTGATACCCAGTGTCTCTCCCGCTTCGCGGACGCGCTTTTCAATTTCAGCCCTCGGATACTTTCGGAGCTTCAGCCCGAACGCCAGGTTCTCATAGACCGTCATGTGCGGGTAGAGCGCGTAGTTCTGGAACACCATCGCGACGTCGCGGTCTCTGGGTTCAACTTCGTTGATAATTGTTCCGTCGATGGAAATCGTCCCGCGCGAAACCTCGTCCAGACCGGCAATCATGCGCAGGGTCGTGGATTTGCCGCAGCCCGACGGGCCGACGAGAACCAGCAACTCCCTGTCTTCGATGGTTAAATTGACGTTGTTAACGGCGTAAACCGGCTCGCCTTTGGGCCCTTTGAAAGTCTTGGAGAGGTTTTCCAGAACGATGCGCGCCATGCATAAGCATTATCCCGGCTCGTCTTTGCGATGTCGATAACGGAATGGGAGGGATGCCCGGCTTTTCTTCTTTTCAATTGACACTCTGCCGTTGACGCTGATGTTGCCCTGCCTGCAATATCCGCGCTTGCCGTCGCCGCGGTCTCGATCATCGCCGCTATTATTCTAAAATGCAAAATGGCGGTCACAGACCGCCGCTACAGTTGCCACTGACATCAACCTGGACGCTCTCTTTTCCGAACTGACCCTGAAAACCAAAGCGAAACTCGCCCTCGTGGTGCTGGACGGCCTGGGTGACCTCGCGACCAAAGGACAAAATGAACTCACGCCGCTCGAAGCAGCCAGGACGCCCAATCTCGACCTCCTCGTCCTCGAAGGCGTGGCGCAGGGCCGGATGACTCCCGTCGCGCCCGGCATCACGCCCGGCAGTGGTCCCGGCCACCTGGCGCTGTTCGGCTACGATCCGCTCGAGTTTCAAGTCGGACGCGGCGTCATCGAAGCGCTCGGACTTGGGCTCCACCTGAAAGCGGGCGACGTCGCGGCGCGGGCAAACTTCTGCACGCTCGACGGCAAAGGCATTGTGACCGACCGCCGCGCGGGCCGTATTGAAACCGCCGTCTGCGAGGAGTTGTGCGATTTGCTGGCGAAGAGAATCAAAAAGTTGGGTGACGCGGAAGTGATCATCAAGGCGGGCAAAGGCCACCGTTTCGTTGTTCTTTTTCGCGGCAAAGGACTCGAAGGCCCGTTGACCGACGCCGATCCGCACCGCGAGGGCGCGCCGATTCCGAAGGCGCAGCCGATCGGCAGGAAGTCCGCCAAAGCGAAGAAGACGGCGAAGCTGGTGGCGGATTTCTACAAAGCCGCGTTGCCGTTCATCGCGAAGAAGAAGCCGGCCAACGGCTTTCTGCTCCGCGGCATCGCGCACCAGCCGGAGATTCCGTCGTTCGAGGAACGCTACAGGTTGAAGCCCGCGTGCATCGCGGTTTATCCGATGTACAAAGGTTTGGCGCAGCTCGTCGGCATGACGAAGCTCGAGGGACCTCAGACCCTCGCCGCGCAATTCGAGCGTTACCTCGCCGAATACGACCACTACAACTTTTTCTTCATTCATTACAAATACACGGACATGCACGGTGAAGACGGCAATTTCGAGGCGAAGAAAAAGGCGATCGAAGACTTCGATGCCGCGCTGCCGATCCTGCTGAGGAAAAAACCGGACGTGCTTGCGATTACCGGCGATCACTCGACGCCGTGCGTGATGAAAGCGCATTCCTGGCATCCGCAGCCCGTGTTGCTCCATTCGGCGTTGAGCGGTTCGGACAAACTCGACCGCTTCACCGAAACCGGCGCCAACATGGGCTCGCTCGGTGTTTTTGAAGCGAAATATCTGATCCGCCTCATGCAGGCGAACGCGAAGATGTTTGATAAGTTCGGGGCCTGAAGTCACCTTCCACCCGTGAGCGAATCATCTCCGGGCCAATCACAGTTGACGCGCGAACAAATCCTCGCCGCGCTGGGCGCGCTGAACGGTGCGCTGGTAGAACGTGGGGTGATGGGTGAAATATGCTTGTTTGGAGGCGCTGTGATGGTGCTTGCGTTCAACGCGCGTATGGCGACGAAGGACGTTGACGCGAGCTTTCAACCCCCCGGCGTCATCCGGGAGTTGGCGCGGCAGGTCGCCGTGTCTGTCGGATTACCGGTCAACTGGCTGAACGATTGCGTGAAGGGCTACGTGTCCGTCCGTCACGAAGCCACGTCCGGTTCGTTGCCCCAATTCGATCATCTGCGCCTCACCATGCCCACGGCAGAATACCTGCTCGCCATGAAATGCCTGGCCTCACCCATCGGCGCGGGCGGGGGAGAAGCCGATGATACGTCCAACATCGTTTTTTTGATCCGTCATCTGGGATTGCGAAGTCCCGAGACGGTGATGGACATCGTCAGCGCGTATTATCCGCCACCACGTATTCCGGTGAAAGCGCAGTTTCTTGTGGAAAGTCTGTTCGAGGAAGGACGGGTATGAGACCGCAAACCCTGGCTGAAGTCGCAACCCAGACGCGTGCGGGCGAATCATTCGATTTCGTCCTCCGCAATTTTCTGGATGAGTTTGAAGCACGGCCAGGTCCCCGGCGGTTGATCGAGGAACCTGCGCGGCTTGCAGGCGTTGTCGCGGAAGGGGAGCGACACGACGCTTTCCTGGCGGCCACCGCCGAAACCCTGGCTGCCAGGCACGGATTTGAAATTCCAGCCTGGGCGGAGGGGCGGAAGTTGCGCCGGCCCTGGTTTGCGCTTCCGTGGACCGGCTTGCGGGCGTTACTCCTGCTGGAAAGTCCCGCCGCGTTTCGCTCGCGCAATTTGTTTGTCAGCGCCAACGCGCTTGTTCGGGTGTAGCCTCCTTTCATGAAAGCTGTGATCTTAGCCGCGGGCAAAGGCACCCGAATGAAGGAACTCACGAACGAGGTTCCCAAGCCGATGCTCCAGGTTCGGGGCAAACCGATCCTGGAACACATTCTGGACGGTCTGATCGCCGCAGGCATCCGGCAGTTCTGCATCATCACCGGCTGGCGCGCGGAGGTCATTGAGCGCCATTTCCGCGACGGCCACAGGCTCGGCGTGAAGATAGCTTACGGGCGCCAGGCGGTGCAGGACGGCACCGGCAAGGCCCCGGAACTGGCCAAGGATTTCATCGGCGCGGACAACTTTCTGCTGACCTACGGCGACATTCTCGTGAAGCCGGAAACCTACCAGCAAATGATCGAGCGATTCCACGAAGGGGACTTCTCCGGCCTGCTCACCGTCACCGCGGGCGAAGACGTAACCAAAGGCGGGCTGAACTTTTTCGACGAACAATTCTGCCTGAAACGACTCATTGAAAAACCAGGCCCGGCTCAACTCGACCAATTGCGCGCGGAAGGCTGGCTCAAACCCGGTCAACCGGCCTGGTATAACGCCGGAATCTACATCTTCCGCCCGTTGGTCTTCGATTTCACTGCCAAGCTCCGCAAGTCACCGCGCGGCGAATACGAATTGACCGATGCCATCAGCGCCATGATCGCCACGGGACATCGCCTCGCCGGCCTGGAAATCGTCGGCCGCTGGGCGGACGTCCGCGATCCCGGCGTGCTCGCGGCGCTCGAAAAAGAGGCCGGCCCTGAACGGCCAAGGCAATAGTTGACTTGCCCGCGCACGTCCGTTATTAGGAATTAAAAATTCAGGAGAATTTTATGCCCGTGAAAACTGCTGAAAAATCCGCCGCCGAACCGAAATCGATTGAGCCCTCCAAAGTGTCCGCGGCACGCCACCGCGAGTTGGATGCCGCCATTTCCACTATCACCAAAACCTACGGTGAGGGAAGCATCATGCGGCTCGGCGATGCCCGCGCCCAGACGAAAATCGACGTCATTCCCACGGGCGCTCTCGCGCTCGATCTGGCCCTGGGCGTCGGCGGTGTGCCCCGCGGTCGTGTGGTTGAAATCTTCGGGCCGGAATCCTCCGGCAAGACAACGCTCATGCTGCACGTCATTGCCAACGCGCAAAAGGCCGGCGGCCTTGCCGCATTCATCGACGCCGAGCACGCGCTGGATCCGGCTTATGCGAAAAAACTCGGCGTCAATCTCGATGACCTGCTCGTGTCCCAGCCGGACAGCGGCGAAGAAGCCTTGACCATTTGCGAAACGCTGGCCCGCTCCAACGCGCTTGACGTGATCGTCATCGACTCCGTCGCCGCGCTGGTGCCGAAAGCCGAACTGGAAGGCGAGATGGGGATGGCGACGATGGGGATGCAGGCGCGCCTCATGAGCCAGGCGCTGCGCAAGCTCACCGCGATTCTGAGCAAGTCAAAAACCACCTGCATTTTTACCAATCAACTGCGCGAAAAAGTCGGCGTGATGTTTGGCAACCCTGAAACCACACCCGGCGGCAAGGCCTTGAAATTCTACGCCAGCGTCCGTATCGACATCCGCCGCAAAGACGCGATCAAAGACGCCGCCGGAAACGCCGTCGGTAATCATGTGAAGGTCAAAGTGGTGAAGAACAAAGTCGCGCCGCCGTTCGCGGAAGCCGAGTTCGACATCATTTTCAACCACGGCATCAACCGGGAAGGAAGTGTTCTGGATGTGGGAGTTGAAAGCGGTGTGGTGGAAAAGAAAGGCGCCTGGATGCAATACAACAACGAGTTGATTGGACAAGGCAAGGAAGCCGCTCAAAAGACGCTGGCAGAGAAGCCGGACCTGGCGAGCAAGATAATCCAGGCCATCCTGGTAAAACGAAATGCGGCGCCGGTCGTATAGTTTGAGCGTCCAATGTCAATTCCTGATCCTCCCCTTGAACCGGGAGCGCCGGTCTCCGACCCGGCGCGTTGGGGACTGGTCTATAGAAAACCGCGCCGGGTCGGAGACCGGCGCTCCGTTCAGGGGCACACGGCGCGCGCCAGTGCGAAGGAATCTCTACCTGCACACGGCGGGGCGAGACTCCCGTCGAGCCCTGATTTCCCATTGCCGACCTGGATGCCAGGGCTCGACGGAGTCTCCACCCTCCGCAGTACTGCTACCGAGGACGGGTCGCCCCACCGTTCGTGGTTCACCTGCGGGCAAAAAATGGTTTGGACGCTTTCCACGAAGTCTTCTCGTCGAAAGCCATGGGCGGTCCTGGTTTTGGTGCTGCCGCTTTTCATTGCCGGCTGCGGCAACGGACATTCGAATGACGGCCCAAGCTCTGCGCCTGGCGCTTCGGAAAGCCCCGGGGCGGCTTCGCAAGCAGCCACTGTGTTTGATCTGGCCGGCCACCGGCTCGATCCCTTTGAGTTGGCCAGCGCCAAGGTTTTCGTCTTCATTTTCGTCAGCACCGATTGCCCGATCTCCAACCGTTACGCTCCGGAAATCCGGCGGGTTGAAGGAAAATTTGCCCCGGCCGGTGTCCGATTCTGGCTGGTCTATCCCGACCCGGACACGTCGCCGGACGCGATCCAGAAGCACCTGAAAGATTATCAATTGCCGCCGGAGGCGTTGAGAGATCCGCAACACGGTCTGGTCCGCCTCAGTCAGGTCCACGTCACGCCAGAATCGGCGGTTTTCCTCCCAGACCGCCGATTGGTTTATCACGGTCGCATTGACAATCGTTACGCCGACTTGGGTAAGGAACGCCCTGAAGCCACGCAACATGATTTGGAGAACGTGCTGGAAGCGGTGGTGCAACGGAAGCCGGTGCCCTACGCCACCGCGCCGGCCGTCGGCTGCTACATCTCCGACCCGAAATGAACAAACGCTCCAGGCGGCACGACAGCCTGTAGCCACCGACGTGAGGAGGTGGAGCGTCGTGATCGCCATTTCTATCCGCCTCCTTACGTCGGCGGCTACGTGGCTGGTGAAGTCGAGACGACCTCGGAAGGCTGAAACGCGCCTGGGGACGGGAGCTTATTGTTTCCTGACACTCGTCCGTTCTTTGAGCCAGTCGAAGTCCGTGGTTGGAGACGCTGCGAATGACCCGCCCACACCGCCTTTGAGCGGCGGACGGATGGTCCCGCCTGGACCGGTCACGAGCCAGCGGTGCGTTTCAGTGTGGCCGTCGCCGAAAGAGAAGCTCGTCGCGCCATTGTGGTAAGACGCCGGCAGATTGCCCCAGGTCGGCTCCTCCAGACGGTTCATGAAGAATCCATCGTTGATCGTGTCGGGATGTTCGTCCAGAAATACGAAAATTTGCGACGGACTGACCAGGTCGGCGGATTTGAAGAACTGCACGTAAGCCGGATTGAACCGGTTCGTCAGCTCGCCGGGATCGCCCACCAGCGAATTCATCGACATGCTGCGGATGCGCGGCCCGTTGTCTGCCGCGGATTTGTCCGACGGACATTTGAACACGCCCGCCGATTTGCCGAGGTAGCCGGCCAGCTTCGCCTCCGTCAGCAGTGCGAGGTTTGTGTTGTCGTCGGTATTGGCCCAGTCTTCAACGTTGTTGGCCCAGGTCTGGCGTTTCAGGCGCGTCTCATCGCGGCCGTGATTGTTCACGAACCGGTCCTGCTCATCGTCGGCATAGAGAAACCAGGCGGTCGTCAATTGCTTGATGTTGTTCACGCAGCCGATGCCCTGCGCCTTCGCTTTTGACTTGCTCAATGCGGGCAACAACAATCCGGCAAGGATGGCGATGATGGCGATCACCACCAGTAGTTCGATCAGCGTAAATCCGAATTTTTTCATGCGCGATGCTGCTGCCAATGTGAACCGAACTCAACCGGCGCGTCAAAGCCGAATCACGAAGCGTCACGTGCGGGCGCATCTCAGTTTGTTGCAATGATAGTGGCACGGGCGTCCCGCCCGTGAGTTCTGTTTTGGAAGAACGGGCGGGACGCCCGTGCCACTAACGTGGCGAGAACCTCGGATACGCCCCTCCCTGCTCCGGCGCTGGACAAGGCGAATAAGAATGGCTACAAACCGTCTTATCAATCCCTTGCGGTGGAGCAAAACTCCAGACGAGACGCCCGTAAGAACGCTCGCCCCACCAGCCAGGGGACAATCAGATCAACGCTATGAAAACCACCCCAAACCTCTCTCGCCGTTCTTTCATCAGGTCCGCCGCCTTCGCCGCCGCGGCGCCCTTCGTTTTGCCCTCGCGCATCCGGGCCGCTGAAGTAAAACCCAACGACCGCATCACGCTCGGTTTCATCGGCATGGGAACGCAGAACCGCGGTTTACTCGGCGGCTTTCTGACCTACCCCCAGACCCAGGTGCTCGCCGTGTGCGACGTGGACACCGCACGACGCGAGAACGCGAAAAAGATGGTCGAGGATTACTACGCAACCAAAGCGCCCGCCGGCTCACACAAAGGGTGCGCCACTTATCACGACTTCCGCGAATTGATCGGACGCAAAGACATCGACGCGGTCGTGATTGCGACGCCCGACCATTGGCACGCGTTTATTGCCATTACCGCGGCGAAAGCGAAGAAAGACATCTACTGCGAAAAGCCCCTGTGTGAATCCATTCACGAATCGCTGTCCATGGTGAAGGCGGTGCGCAACAGCAACGTCGTTTTCCAGACCGGTTCCATGCAACGCTCTTCGCGCGAGTTTCGCACCGCGTGCGAACTCGTGCGCAACGGTGTCATCGGCAGAATCAAGACGGTGGACGTCTCCGTCGGCGGTCCGGCGGTGCCCTGCAATTTGCCGACGGAACCGGACGAGCCGGGACTGGACTGGGACATGTGGCTCGGTCCCGCACCGAAGCGCGGCTACCACTCCGAACTCAGCCCGCGCGGCGTTCACAAACATTTTCCGAATTGGCGCAACTACCGCGAATACGGCGGCGGCGGCGTGACCGACTGGGGCGCGCACCATTTCGACATCGCGCAATGGGGCCTCGGCATGGACGAGAGCGGGCCGAACGAAATCATTCCGCCGCCCGACTGGCAAAAGGCGCAGAACGGCGTGCGGTTGCTTTACGCGGACGGGGTCGAGGTCATCCACAACGGTGGCAACGGCATCTGGTTTTACGGCACCGACGGAAAAATCCACGTCAACCACGGCAAATTCGAGTTCTGGAAAGGCGCCGAACAAAAAGCGAGCGACGCCCATGAATGCGAGGCTGTCAGCAAAGAATTCCTCGCCGACGCCAAAGTTCATCTCTACAAGAGCGGCGACCACAAAGCCGACTGGCTGGAGTGTATTCGAAGCAGGAAGCGACCGATCTGCGACGTGGAAGTGGGCGCGCACACGGTCAACGTCTGCCAGCTTGTCAATCTGGCCTACTACCACGGCCAGCGGATGAAGTGGGACCCGAAAAACCGAACCTTCATGGGTGGAACAGGCAAGGCGGAGTGGCTCGATGTGCCCCATCGCGATCCGTGGAAGGTGGCATGAGGGAGAGACCGAGGATTTGTGGCACATCGGCGCGCGGCCAGAGACGCAACCCCGTTTGGGGTTGAAAAATAATTTGGGGACTCGAAACCCAGGGTGGCCCGCCGGGCGCGGGCAACCCTGGGCTGAAGGAGGAAACGCCGTTGGCGTTTTCATTTCCCGCTGCGTTCCCACGATTTTGATTTCCTCCGGCGTCAGTCCGTCGAGCCCACACATCAACGTTCCGCCAGCTTGCGGGCCAATTCACGATTGCCGTCTGGTCGGAATTCTGTCGCCCCTGGCGGGGCTGTTGGCGAGTGCGAATTTTTCCCCACGGCTTACGCCGTGGGCTTCTCTCTTTCGCAACTCCGTGGCTCACGACTTGCACGACCATTGTCTAAATTCTGACTCGCGCCCCCTGGGTGCCTGCAACGCAATTTCCCTTGCCCGCCCGTTCGCTTTCACGAAAACTCGGGCATCATGAAAAAGCCGCTCGGACTTCGCCTGGCGAGTTTCTCTCGTTCAATGAACCTGGTGGGGCGAGCGTCCCCGCGAGCCCTGATTACTGTCCAGGGGAGGTCAGGGCTCGACGGAATCTCGCCCCACCGTTCACGGCCCCAACTCGCGTCTGATTTTTTGGCGTGTTCCCTCCCCGTGAAGCCCCTCACCCCATCCCTCTCCCCCTGGGAGGGGGAGAGGGTGCCCGACTCGTCCGCCGTAGCCTTGGCGAAGGCGGAAGGGCGGGTGAGGGGGAAGTTCACGGGTTCAATGCGCGAAATCTTTCGGGTGAATCTCTGCCTGGTTTTTGCCCTTTTAAGCCTTGCTCTATCATCCGCGCGCGCCGAACTGCCGCCGTTGATCCCGCGCGAGGTCCTCTTTGGCAACCCGGAACGCGTCAGTCCTCAGATTTCACCCGACGGCAGACGCCTCGCCTGGATCGCGCCCAACACCAACAACGTTCTCCAAGTCTGGGTAAAAACCATCGGCAAGGACGATGACAAAGTGGTGACCGCCGACAAGAAGCGCGGCATCCGCCAGTACTTCTGGGCCGAGGACAGCCAGACGGTGATCTATATGCAGGACATCGACGGCGATGAAAACTGGCACGCGTATGGTGTTGACCTTGTCTCCGGCAATATCCGCGATTACACGCCGTTTCAGGGCGTGCGCGCCCAGGTTACGGCGACCGATCCGAATTTTCCGGACGAACTGCTGGTGGAACTCAATCTCCGCAGTCGCGAAGTCTTCGATGTTTATCGGCTGAATCTCAAGACGGGCGCGCTGGCGATCGACACCGAGAATCCGGGCGATGTCGCAAGCTGGGCTGCGGACCCGAAATTCCGTGTCCGCGCGGCGCAGGTCCAGACACCGGACGGCGGCACGGAAATCCGGATTCGCGACGACGTGAAGGCACCCTGGAAAAGCTGGATCAAGGTCGGCCCGGAGGAAATCCTCGACTTTCTTGATTTCACGGCCGACGGCGCATCGGCGTTTCTGCGTTCCTCGATTGGATCGGACACGGCGCGAGTGGTGGAGAAGAACATCACGGCGGGAGCGGAGAAGATCCTCGCGTCGTCCGATGAAGTGGATGCCGGAAACGTGCTGATTCATCCAAAGAAACACATTGTCGAGGCCGTCTCGTTTGCCCCGGGCCGGGCAAAATGGAGCGTCGTGTACCCGTCCGTCAAAGCGGACTTCGACGGCATCGCGCGATTGAACGACGGCGATTTCAGCCTCCTCAACCGCGACGATAAAGACACGACCTGGCTGGTGGCGTTCACCTCCGACCGCGGTCCGGTCCGTTATTACTCCTGGGACCGCGCCGCCAAAAAGGGAACGTTTCTGTTCGTTCACCAGCCGAAGCTAGAAGGCCTGCAACTCGCGCCGATGGAGCTGGTCGTCGTCAAGTCGCGCGACGGACTTGACCTGCATTGCTATTTCACCCGGCCAGTCGGTGCGCCGCCGAAGCATCTCCCGATGGTGCTTTTCGTGCACGGCGGTCCGTGGGCCCGCGATAACTGGGGTTACAATTCCTACGCGCAATGGTTCGCGAACCGCGGCTACGCCTGCCTGCAGGTGAACTATCGCGGCTCGACCGGCTACGGAAAGAAGTTCCTCAACGCCGGAAACAAACAATGGGGCCTCAAGATGCACGACGACCTGATCAACGCCGTGGATTGGGCCATCCAGCAAGGCTACGCCGATCCAAAGAAAGTCGCGATCATGGGCGGTTCCTATGGCGGTTATGCGACGCTGGCAGGATTGACGTTCACTCCGGAGAAATTTGTCTGCGGCGTGGACATCGTCGGGCCGTCGAACTTGAGAACGTTGATCCACTCGATCCCGCCTTACTGGAAACCGATTCGTTCCTTGTTCGACGTGCGAATGGGCAACGCGGACGATCCGAAAGATGCCGACTTGATCCGGAACGCGTCGCCGCTGTTCAAGGCGGACAAGATCGTGCGGCCTCTGTTGATCGGCCAGGGCGCCAACGATCCGCGCGTCAAGCAGGCTGAATCCGAGCAAATCGTCGAGGCCATCGGGAAGAACGGGGGCAAAGTAACCTACGTGCTTTACCCGGACGAAGGGCACGGTTTCGCGCGTCCGGAGAACCGGATTGATTTCAACGCCCGCGCCGAAGCGTTTCTGGCGCAAAACCTCGGCGGTCGCGCCGAACCGATTCAGGGTGACAAATATCCCGGCTCGACCGCGGTTGTGAAAGTGATTGGCAGATAGGCTAGTGGCACGGGCGTCCCGCCCGTGAGTTTCTGGTCTCGAGCAAACGGGCGGGACGCCCGTGCCACTCTAATAGCCGCCGCTTATGCGTCCTGCCACTGAGATGCGCATCGGGGCGAAATTTTTTGGCATTGCCGCAACGGGGCGGCAGACCCTCAGGCGCCAGAGGGCATCAGCTTACCGCCCGGAGCGCGGGGCGATAGTTCAGTCGCCTCGGGGCACCACACGACGGCTCGCAAAGTTAACACAGGCATCCCGGCTGCTGTTGAAATGTTTGGGAGCCTGCCGTATTGGCTGGCCTCCGTGGCATTGACACGCATGTGGTCGGCGATTAAATGTCCGCTAATGCAGCCTTTTACGCGCTCCTGCGCGAGCCGGAGCCGCCTTCTCATTTTTGTATTTATTTCAATCTGGCTAAGCGGCCATTCCGTGAACGCCATTCTGTTCTATTCCTCCGGCGATCCGAACTACAACACATCGGCGCCTGGAGGCAGTTTAACGAACAGCGGCTGGCAGTACCAGGCATCCTGGGGAGGCTTTTTGGGCACGCCCATCGCACCCAATTATTTCATCACCGCCAGTCATGTCTATGTCCCGCCGGGCACGCCGGTGGTATTTCGCGGTGTCTCTTACACCACGCTCACGAACTACGACGATCCCGCCAGTGATTTGCGAATCTGGCGCATTTGCGGGACCTTTCCCGACTACGCGCCGATCTACACGAACACCAACGAAACCGGCAACGCCTTCGTTGTCATAGGCCGCGGCACACAGCGCGGTCCACCGGTCACTACCACCAATTTTCTGACGGTTAAGACCAACGGCTGGCAGTGGGGAGCGTACGACGCAATTCAACGGTGGGGAACCAACGTCGTGGCCGCCGTGGTGAACGGAGACGGGGTTCTGGGCAACGGCCTGATCGGTGAGGTCTTGCAAGCCACCTTCGACGCTAATGGCGGGAACAACGAGTGTCACCTGTCCTTCGGTGATTCCGGCGGCGCAGTCTTTATCAAGGATGCCTCGATCTGGAAATTGGCCGGCATCAACCTCGCCGTCGATGGTCCTTACAACACCACGAATACGAACGGAGATACGAATGCCTTTAACGCGGCCATCTTTGATGCCACAGGACTGTATGAAAAAAGTGTCGGCGACGTTTGGGTCCCGGCCAGCGGCCCCGGCTCATTTTACGCCACACGCGTGTCCGCGCACGTGAGCTGGATCAACAGTGTGATCAACGCAAACGTCCCGCCCGAACCGCCGGTCCTGCAGTCGGCCGCCAGCGCGAGCGGCCCTTACGCAGACGAAACAAATGCCCTCGTCGATGACGCTTCCAGGACAATTACCACATCGCTGCCGGGTGGATCGCAGTTCTATCGCTTGCGCACTTGCGGCCCGCTGACGATCCAGTCGATTCAAGTCCAGGGCGGCAACCTGGTATTGACGTATCAGTAACCCACGCGGCCGTGCGAACGCATCCTGCCGCGGTCAACCCCGCCCCCGGGTCGGTAGTGTCCTGATCTGCTTAAGGTGGGTGCGCCGCGGCCGCGGCGCACGGCGGTGCCGCAGCACCGCCGCCACCAAATCAGGTCACTACCCCCCGGTCTGTTTCCTTGACGCGGTGCGCCGGCGAATCTATCCCTTAGCTATGAACCAGAAACCGAATGAGATTATGCAAACTTCCCCCGCTTCCCGTCGTCAATTCCTGAAGACTTCCACCACCGCCGCGCTCGGCTCGGTGTTCGCCGCCAACCTCGGCTTTCCGGAAAGATCCTTCGCGGCCAACAACGACACCCTCAAGATCGGACTGATCGGTTGCGGCGGCCGCGGCAACGGCGCCGCGGCCGACGCCCTCGCCGCCGACAGCAACACGGTGCTGCACG
>QHPW01000428.1:4081-4550 GCA_003219675.1 Verrucomicrobiota bacterium | reverse complement strand
CTTACGGACCACCGGTCTACGGGTATCCGTATTATGGACCCCCGGTCTACTATTATGGTCCGCCGTATTACTGGGGCCCTGACTTCCGATTCTACATCGGTCCGCGGTATCGTCATCGACGTTGGTGAATTTCAAAGCGCTTCGCGGCTCTCGTTTTATTTATTGATTTCCGCGTCAAACCCGGTATGAATGCTCATGAGATCCCGATTCGCGCCCATGAAACCCGCTCAATTTGCATTTTGGTTTGCCCTGTGCTCATTCTCCAGTCTGCTTGCAACTGAGGCAGCCACCCTCAAGTCACGCTCGATCAGTCCCGAATACTTCGCCGTTCTCCGCGGCGGGGATGTCCTCAAACTGCGCGAGGCACTGGACCGCGGCGCGTCGCCCAATGCCCGCGACGCGACGGGCAACACGCCGCTGATGCTTGCCTCCGTTTACGGAGGCCTTGCCTCCATGCGCCTGCTGATTG
>QHPW01000428.1:0-3999 GCA_003219675.1 Verrucomicrobiota bacterium | reverse complement strand
CGGCCCGGCCCTGGAATTCGCATCACGCCGTCGAACTGCTGCTCGCGCATGGGGCGGACCCCAAAGCAACCAACCGGTTTGGAGCGACCGCCTTGATGGCCGCGGCGGCGGGCGGCGATGAGTCCTCGGTGCGGCTGCTGGTCACGCACGGCGCGGAGGTGAACGCCCACGCGGGCGCAGGCCACGAGGATTTTGTTTTGGGCGGAGGACGCAGCGCGCTCATGTGGGCGGCGTATCGCGGTGACGTGGCGATTGTGAAGCTGCTGATCGACGCCGGCGCGGACGTGAATGCCGAAGGATCGATGGGCACGCCGCTGTCGCAGGCGGCGTGGGCGAATCATACCGCGGTGGCGCGACTGTTGATCGAGCATGGCGCGCGCGTGAACCAGACCGCGCACATGGACGGCTACACGCCATTGCACTGGGCTGCTTCGACCGAGGAGCGGGACACCGCGCTGGTGAAGTTGCTGCTCGACCACGGCGCCGATCCCAACCTTGGCGGCGGTGAGAACGTGGAACCGTTTATGGGCACGTTGCAGACACCGCTGATGCTGGCGCGGCGGCGCGGTGAAACTCCGATTCTCGCGGCCCTTTCCGCGGCCGGCGCAACCAACGAGACTCCGGATCGCATTTCATACAAGACGCCGCCGTCTCGTGTTCTGCCGGAGAAGCTCGACACCGCGACCTTGCACTTGTGCGCGGCGGCGCGGTGAAACTCCGATTCTCGCGGCCCTTTCCGCGGCCGGCGCAACCAACGAGACTCCGGATCGCATTGCATACAAGACGCCGCCGTCTCGTGTTCTGCCGGAGAAGCTCGACACCGCGACCTTACACTTGTCAATCATGCGGGCCATGCCAGCGCTTCAAGCAAGCTCGATCGAATCCAAAGAGGCCTTCGTGCGTCATGGCAGTCGCCAGGACTGCGTCTCCTGCCATCAGCAGTTTTTGCCCATGGCGGCGATTGGACTGGCGAAGAAGCGCCATGTGCCCGTGGACGCGGAGGCCGAGCGGCAGCTTGTGAAAATGGTGAGTCAGGGCGAACTCAGGAATGCGGAAGCGGACTGGCAAACGCTTTTTCACCCCGAACCGGCCCACACCAAGGGCTACGCGCTCCTGGGATACGCCGCCGAAGGTTTGCCCGCCGATGAATACACCGATTCCTGGGTCCACCATCTGTCAGCCATCCAGGGTAAAGACGGCCAATGGTTCAACAACCTGCCACGCCCGCCCCTCCAGACCGGCGACATCGGCGCCACGGCCCTGGCCGTGCACGCCTTGCAGCGCTACCCGCTGCCCGGGCGAAAGGCCGAATTTGCAAAACAGGTTGATCGCGCGCGCCGATGGCTCTGGACCGCGAAGCCCCAAAATAACGAAGGCCGAGTGTATCAGATTCTGGGCCTCGCCTGGGCGGGCGAACCCGCGCGCAAACTTCAGCCGCTGGCGAAAACCCTGCTGTCTGAGCAACGCGGCGACGGCGGCTGGTCGCAGTTGCCCGGCACCAGGAGCGACGCCTATGCCACCGGACAGGCCCTGTACGCGTTGCAGACCGGCGCAGGAATTGGCAATTCCGAGCCGGCAATCGAGCGTGGACTGCGTTTCCTCGTGGCCACTCAACTCGAAGACGGGACGTGGTATGTGCGTCGCCGCGCCTTCCCGTTCCAGCCGACGATGAACAGCGGATTCCCCCACGGGCGTGACTCCTGGATCTCGGCGGCAGCCACAAGCTGGGCTGTGTTGGCTTTGAGCCTTCCTGACGAAAGGGAAACGGTTGCCTTGAAACGGTGAACGGCAGAAGCAGAGAGGCGAATTTCACCCATTGACACGAATCAATCAGTTCCGCCACAGATCGGCGGGTTTGATTCCTGACAGCCAGAGGAAAAGAAGGATCAAAACCGCCACAATAAGTCCGGCCACCAGCAACCCCTGGAAACCCGATCTCGCGCCGCGACGTTGACCTTCATAGTCCGTAATCCGGCGCTCGGAGATGCTGACTCTGGGAGGAAAGACCTTGGTGGTTTTGACTTCGACGCGCGTCTCGTTCTCGCCGGTTCCGGGCTTCGGCATGCGCTCGAGCAGCTCCCGCACTTCCGGCGGCAACTCGTCCCGACTCGTGTATTTCCGTCCGTTATAGAGGATGGACTCACTCACCACCACGCCGGAAGAGCCCGGCTTTTCCAGAACGTCGGGCACACCGTCGCCATCCGCATCCCCCAACGCGCCGACCGCCAGCAAATACTGCCGGCGAACCTCCGGCGGCATTTGCTCGATGCCCTCGTATTCGCGTCCGTTGACGACAATTTTCATCAGTGCGCGTCCACTCCAGGCTTTCTTTTCAGAAAGCCGGCAAGCTCCGGGTCTATCGGCGCGTTTTCAATGATCCAATCGGCATGGCAACCTCATAACCGAAAGCGTCGGCACTGTCACGCACAAGAACTGTGCTTTCCAGGAAATCCGCCTGACGGCTTGCGGACGGCACCCGGGCAAATCACCGGTTCTATCCGACACAAAAAAAACTTCCCTCAACGACATCTTTCGGAAGAATCACCGCTATGCTCATGAGATTCCCGAAACGCTCCGGACCTCTCAAACAGTGTCTGACGCTGATCAGGGTGTTTAGCGGCGGTGTTTTCGCCATCGTCATGCTGGCCAGGTCGATCCTCGTTTCGGTCTCAGCCGACGATATCGTTGTGACCAACGACCTCATTCTGGAGAAAGGAGCGATTCTCAAAGCGCGGCTGGTGGTTCGCGCCAGCCACGTGACGATTGAAGGGAATGGCGCCACGTTGCAAGGGCCGGGCACCGTCGGCGAGACGAACACATTGGAACAAGCCGGCGTCGGCGTCCTGCTTGAAGGCAGCGTGAACGTGACGATTCGCAACCTCAATGCGCGAGGTTTTGCCACCGGATTGCTCGCGCGCGATGGCCGGGCGCTGCTCATCGAGGGCTGCGACTTCTCGGACAATTACCACAACCCGAAGCATGGCTGGGGCGAATTGCCGCCGCGGGGCGGGCTGCGGCTCGAACACGTCCGCCAGAGTGTCGTGCGCAACAATAAAGCAAACCGCGTCTGGGACGGCCTTCACTTCGTCGACTCGGATGAAAACCTGATCGAGGACAATGATTTTTGGCGCTGCTCCAATACCTGCGCAAAACTCTGGCATTCCTCGCGCAATCGCTTTCTCAGGAACAATCTTTCCTACGGCATACGCATAGACCGGGCGGCCGGCGAAGTGCATGCGCGCGATTCGACCTCCGTGCTTATCGAAAGCGGTTCGGATGACAACGATTGGTTCCGCAACGACGTGACTCACGGTGGCGACGGCATTTTCATTCGCGTCCTCAACGGTTGGGTGTCGCGCGGGAATGTGTTTGTCGAGAACGATGCCTCCTATGCCAACAACAATTGCATCGAGTCGTGGAGTCCGGGCAACATTTACATCCGCAACAAGGCCAACTACGGCAGCTACGGTTTCTGGCTCGGCGGCAGTGACCAGACGGTGCTCATCGGCAATGAATCCGCGTTTAACGGCCAGACCAACGGCAATCACAATGCTCCCGAACCCGGCTTCGGCCATGGCGGCATCGTGATCGTCGGCGGCCCCTCCAGCCATACCGTGATCAGCGGCAACTGGTGCCATCACAACAACGGCGGCGGGATCGTCTTTCGTGGAGATGCCGCGTCGAAAGGAGCGCGCTGGCGCACCCATCATTGGATCGTGCAGCAGAATCGACTGGAGAACAACCGTTGGGGCCTCTGGGGTCGCTGGGGCGATGAATTCTGGCTGGCGAATAACAGCGCGACTAATAACGTGGAAGGCAATTCCATCGCCGACACGACCCATGTGCGCCAGGCCGAGGATCATCGCGCGGTGACGCTCCCGCCGCACGCGGAGTTGCTCGGTCCCTCGCGCGCCGTCGTGGGAATGCCCGTGCGTTTCGACGCGAGTTCGAGCCGTGATTCCGCGGGACGCCCGCTTCACTTCCGGTGGACTGCCGGCG
>QHPW01000097.1:4647-14551 GCA_003219675.1 Verrucomicrobiota bacterium | reverse complement strand
CGCCCCACACCCTGCGCACCCGCAAGTGCTCATTGCCAGTCCGTGCTCGGGGCACGGATTCAAGTTCTCCAGTGTCATCGGCGAAGTGCTGGCCGATCTGCTGGCCGGGGGCCGATGCGGCTTCGATCTGGGTTTGTTTCGTCATCGCTGGTTCGGCCGGAGTTGAATGCACGGATCCTCGTCCTCGAAGGCCCCGAAATTGACGAGGACGAGAACGAGGACGACGACGAGGAGGAGCGAAATTCCCACGAGCAACGTCAAATTTTTCATGCACTTAAGTCGGACTTTAGAACGTCCCCGCGGCTCAAAGCCATCACGGCCAATGCAACATTGCTTGAGTTGACGGTTTCTGGTATTCCTGCCGCCACACGGAAACCATGTCCGCCTTTCCCACCACTCACTGGAGCCTGCTTGCAAAAGCGTCGCTCGACGGCGACACAGAAAGCCGGAAATCCCTCGAAGAGTTGTGCCGTCGCTACTGGGGACCGGTTCATCGATTCATTCGCGCCCGGGGCGTCTCCGAAGCCGAAGCACAGGACCTGACGCAGGATTTCATCGTGCACCTGCTGGAGAAATCGACGTTTGCGCGGGCAGACCGTTTGCGCGGGCGATTTCGGTCGTTTCTGTTGGGCGCGCTGGTGCGGTTTCTTGGCGATGAAGCCGACCGGCGCCAGGCCCAGAAGCGAGGCGGAGCCATTCACCACGTCAGCTTCGACGCAGCGGAGTTCAAGGCCGACACCGAACCGGCAATGGCTGGGGGCGAGCGGGCGACACTCTTTGATCGCGAATGGGCGCTGACCATTCTGGAGAGGGCTTTGGGCCGCGTGCGACAGGAATATGCCGGGACAGATCGCGTCAGCGAGTTCACCGTGTTGAAGAACTTTCTCCCGGGCGCCGCGCCACCTCCGTCCTATGCGGCCGCGGCTGGACAAATCGGGCTTTCCATTCCTGCGTTCAAATCGGAAGTGCACCGGCTTCGTCGCCGCTTTCGCGCGCTGGTGCGTGAGGAAGTGGCGCAAACCGTCTCCGCTCCGCACGAAATCGACGCCGAAATGACGCACTTGCAGCGGATGCTGATGGACAAAGGCAGTGAATTTGACGCGCGCCACGAAACTTGAGGTTCGCAATTCCTGAGAAGTAACGAAGGGCGCCAGCGACTCGCAGGGGAAAACTCGAATTGAACTCATCTCAAACAACGGACGACCCGACTCGATGCCGCGCTTGCGGCGCGGTGCTCAACGGCAGCCGGCTGGATGGGCTTTGTCCGGCCTGCACCTGGGGCTCACTGTTGGAGGTCGAAGGCGAGGAGTTCGAGCCGCCTGCGCCGAGCGGTCCGTCCAAGGGACTCTTCCAGTTTCCCGGCCATGTTGTCTGCGAAGAAATCGCGCGCGGCGGCATGGGGATCGTTTACCGGGCGCGGCAGGCCGAGCCGGCGCGCGAAGTCGCGCTCAAGATGCTCCTGCCGCATCAGCTCGGCTCCGCCGAAATGCGAGAACGCTTTCGGCTCGAAGTCCGCGCGATCGCGGGCCTTGAACATCCGGCCATTCTCCCGGTTTATCAGGTGGGCGAACACGACGGGTTGCCCTACTTCACGATGAAGCTGGCGACCGGCGGGACGCTGGCGTCGCGCGCGCAGCGGTATCGCGGCAAATTCCGTCAAATCGCCGAACTCATGGTCACTCTCGTCGAGGCCGTGCACTTCGCCCACGAGCGTGGCGTGCTGCACCGCGACTTGAAGCCGGGGAATATTCTCTTCGACGAGGCAGATCGGCCTTACGTGAGCGATTTCGGTCTCGCGAAGTTCACGGAACTCGCCAGCGGCGACACTCCGACGCTGACCCGTTCGATTCAACTGCTGGGAACACCGCAATTTCTGCCTCCGGAAATTGCGGGTGGCAGCGTATCCAGCGCGACGACGGCCGGAGACATCTACAGTCTCGGCGCCGTCCTTTACGAACTGCTGACGGGCGCGCCGCCGTTTGTCGGGGAGAACCTGACGACTCTGCTGAAAGCGATTGTCGAACACGAGCCGGTGCGGCCCTCGAAGCTTGTACCCGCAATTCCACGCGATCTCGAAGTCATCTGCCTGAAGTGCCTGGCGAAGGAACCGTCACGCCGCTACGCTTCGGCGCGGGAACTGGCGGAGGATTTGAGTCGCTGGCGGGCGGGGCGCACCATCCTCGCCCGGCCAGCCACGCGCTTCGAGCGCGCCCGCGCGTGGTCTCGACGCAACCCGGCGCTGGCAATCGTTGGCACGGCGCTGATGCTGGCGCTGGCGGGCGGAGTGATCTTGCAATCCGTAAACAACCGGCGATTGCAATTTGCGCTTGCGGAATCACTGCTGGCACAGGCTCGCCTGGAACGTTCCAGTGGCCGCGCCGGGCAGCGCTTTGGAACTCTCTCCCTCGTTGCGCGCGCGGCAAAGAATGTGCGCTCACTCTGGGGTGAGGCGCCTGCGGTGACGGTAACGGCCCTTCGTTCGGAAGTCGCCGCGGCGCTCGCCTTGCCTGATGTCCGCGCCCTGGCGCGCTGGCCGGTGCACATCGCTCATTTTGAAAACGAGTTCGACTTTACCGCCAACCTCGACCGTTACGTGACGGCGGCGCTTGACGGCGGGTTCACGTTGTTCTCGACTGCAGACCAAAGGCTGCTTTGGCACGTTACAGGGGTGGCAACCAACTCGGCAGTTGAACTTCGCATCAGTTCCGACGGACGCTGGGCTGCGGCCAATTATCAGGACGGCCATGTGGAACTGCATTCCCTCTCGACTCGCCAGCCGCCGCGGCGATGGCCGGGCGAACGGAATGCGCTCACTCATTTTGCTTTCGCTCCGTCCGGAGATTGTTTTGCCGTGGCAACACCAAATTCAGACGGCGCGCAAAGCGTGGAGGTCCTCCAGCTCCAGACAGGTGTTATACACGCCCGGCTGACGGGAGGGCCAGCGATGGCGATGGCCTTCGACCGAACCGGGGCTCACCTTGCTACAGCCGGGACCGATCTGGTCGTTTGGCGGCTGGCGGACGCCCATAAACTCTGGTCCGCTCCCCTCCCGCACAGCGCCAGCGCGGTTGCATGGTCGCCGGACGGGCATGGGTTGGCGGTGGCTCTGGACCGGCGTTTGGGCGAAGCCACCTTGGCATTCAAAGGCGAACCTGTTCTGTTGTTCGACGCGTTGAACGGACGCCAGCAGACCGTGCTCGCGGAAGCCGCCACACGCGTCGAGCGACTGGCTTTTCACCCGGACGGCGACTCTCTGGTTGCGGCCACGTGGCACGTCGAGTTGCTCTGGGTTTCCGTGCGCACCGACGGATTTCGTCTGACGGCTCCCGGTGCGCAGCGCGCGTTGCGGTTCGCGCCGGGTGGAGAGCAGTTGGCTTACGCGCCGTCGAAGGATGAACTCGGCCTGCTGGAGGTGGCGACGCCCAGTACGCTGCACGAATGGCGCTCATCCAGTCCCCCGGCGCAAGAGAGCTTCACGATGGCCGTCAGCACGAATGGTCGCTGGGTGCTGACAGGCACGGACAACGCTGTGCAGTTGTGGGACGCCGATGCGCGCGCGGAGGTGGCGTCGCTGCCGTTGCCTGCCAAGGCGTGGTGGGTCCAGGTGTTGTTCGGACCGGGCGATGAATTCTTCTATTACAGCGGAGCGAGTTTCGGCGTGCGGCGCGTCGAATTGGCGCGGACGAACGGGCCGGATGGTCGTTTCCGGCTGCAATTCGGCCGCGAACAATTGCTCGGCGAGCCGACCGGGTTCATCGCGACAGGCTTCGCCGCGGACGGCTGTTCTCTTCTGGTGGGACAGAATCGCCGCCGCACGCAGAACGAGACGCTGCCGCCGACGATCTGGCTCTGGCCGGAAGGCGATCCGACGCGCGCGCGCAAGCTGGCTGAAAACTATCCGCTGGTGGGTTTCCGGGCCGTGCCCCGCGGTCGTTGGGGCGTGAGCACGGACCTTATAGAGCCGGACCTGTGGGTCTGGAACGTGGCAACCGGCGAACGCGTGCGCAGCCTCGGCATCGCTTTGCCGACGAGCAGCGAACCGGCGCCCAACGGCCGCTGGCTGGTCACGAAGACGCGCGCGGAACTCGCCGTGTGGGAAGTGGGCACCTGGCGGAAGATCGCTCACTGGCCGACCAGGCAAACCGACCAGGGCACGAGGTGGTTGGTTGCGTCGCCCGGCTCCCTCGGGCGATGCGGCTGGCGGACTGGCGCTTCAGCCCGGACGGCTCACGCCTGTTCGTCCTGCCCTCGATGGGTCAGGTGTTCGAGTGGGACCTGGCTGAATTACGCCGCGAATTGGCGAAACTGAACCTGGATTGGCAGGATTCTCGCTGAGGCGCGCCGTCTGGTTTTGTCCTCGATACATCGTTGTCCAAACAACGGTAATTCCGGGTGAAACTTCTCTCTCAGGTTTCCTGAGGAACAGGTGATAGCTGACTATTTCCCTATGTCGCCCGCAAGGAAACTGCCCAGCCGCTGCTGCCCAGGGCCAACCGCCAAGGTGTCAGGATTGGCCTTTCTATTCCTGCTCCTTGTGGGAGCACACGCAAGATTGTTGGCACAAAGCGGTATTTCTACCGAGGGGCCGTTCACCGTCTTCCGGACAGGGACCAACGAACCGCTGTTGACGCTCAGTCTGCCGTTCGACGCGCCCCCGACGAACTCGCCCTCAATGCTCCGCTTCGATTTCGGCTTCGCCTCGGCTGAACCCGATGCCTCCGACACTTTCTTCGACTCGTTTTCCGTGACACTTCAGCGGAACGACCAATCCGCCACCGCCCTGCTACTCACGGCGGACCGGACGGGAGTGCAATGGGCCCCTGCAAATCCGGGCGGCCTGGAACTTCAGCCCACAGACATCCAGCATGCGGACAGCGCCTTTCCTTATTTGAACCCGGCGCTGGCGCTGAAGTTTGCCTACTCGATCTCGTTCGCTCTGCCGATGGCTTTGGCAGGCGGGCCGCTGACGCTTTTTCTGGACCTGTTCGACAATCTGAACGCGTCGTCGTCGTTGGCTTACGTCCAGGGGCTGCGCCTCGAAAGCGTCGTGCCCGGAGTGAAACTGCATTCGGCCGGTATTGTCAGCGGACCCTACTCGGAGGAACCAGGCGCGGTGCACGACGAAACGACCCGGACCTTCACGCTCAACAAACCCGCGGGAATCCGCTTCTTCCGCGTCTTCACAGACAAGCCGACGCGCATCCTGAGCATTCGCGGCGTCGGGCCGCAGTTGGTCATCCGGTATCAATTTGAGGTTCCAGGTCAATTGGCGCTTCTGACGTCGAGTGCCGTCACCGGGCCTTTCGCGGCCGACACCAACGCGGTGTGGGACCTGATCAACCAGACCCTCACTTTGCCGAAACCGCCCACGAACTGGTTCTTCCGGATCGCCGGAGACCGCTCCACAAGGATTGTCGGCATCCGGGCCGTCGCCAGTCAGGTCGTTGTCGAGTACCGGCTGGTCCTTACGACCCTGGAATCGGCTGCGACGGTGACCGGTCCTTACACGGAGGAAACCGGCGCTGTTCTCGACGAAGCGGACCGCGCATTCATGATGAACAAGCCAACCGTCAGCCGCTTCTACCGGCTGTCCTCAGACGTGTCGTCGCGGTTGAAACCTCCGCGCGCCATCGCGAACCAATTGGTTTGGGAGTATGAGTTCAATCCGTAAATCGAACGTCGAGACGCCCACGCCAGCGGCGTGCCTGCCAAGGGAGGGCCCCTCGGCGAGCGCGGCGAGCCGGGGCGATGCATTTGAGAATGGGAGCGCACGCGCTCCGCGTGCGGTGTTCCGCGCCCTCGCGGAACACATCGGCTGCCGAAGACCGGAACACCTTGTCTGCGGGTTCGCGCGGGGTGCTGGTCGGCGAGGGCGCCGACCCGCGCAGCCGAGGCGGCTGCGCTCCCCGGAAGATCCTGCCAGCGGTCGTCTCGCGTTCGCGTTGCTCCTCTCATTGGTTTTGCTCTGCGGTCAGCTCCTGGCCGCCGAAAAGGCCTTCACCGTCGGCGGCGCCACACTGAACCTGGAAGACGTCTCTGCCGACGTGGAGGTGCGGTATCGGTCCATGCGACTGAACCGCGCGCAAAATGTCTGGAACGTCGAGGCGGCGCTGACCAACAAAAGCAGCCGTGTCGTGCAAGGCCCGTTCGTGCTTTTCGTGGAGAGTTTTGCCGGCACAACCGGCCCGCAACGGGCCGACGGTTTGGACGACAGCACTCCGGCGAAGGCATTTTTTGACTTCAGCGCGAATGTGGCGGACGGGTCTTTGTCGCCGGGCGACGTCACACCGGAACGGACGCTGACGTTGGGCGTGGGCACCGGGGCGCCGAGTTTGGTGACAAAGATTTTCGCCGCGCCCAACCGGAGCGGCTTGACGCTGGGTTTGGTTCGATCACTCAATGAAGTCGGTCAGCCGCTGGCGGGCGTGCAGGTCGAAGAGGCGGGCCCGGCCGGGCCAACCAACCTCATCACCGATCCTGTGTTTGGGGTGGCCACCGTTGGACAAGGGAGCGGGACCCACACGTGGAAATTCAGCGCCCCCGGTTACCTGCCGGTCTGGCGGCAACAGAACCTCTCGACCGGCGAAGTCGCGATCCTCGCCTCGCCAAGGTTGACCCGTCGCGGAATAAGCGCCGCGACGATCACCTTGCTCGACGGCGCCCAGGTGCGCGATTTCAGCGGCGCGGTTCAGATCAACTTCGCGGCTGGCGCGGTGACACAAAACACAACGGTGACACTCACTCCGCTGACCGGTCAGACGTTGCCCGCGTTGCTGCCGCTGGGTTGGAGTCCGTTGCAGGCTTTCTGGGTCGAGTTCACGGGACCGATCTCGATGCCAGCCACAGCTACGTTGAGACCCGGTGGAGCTATCCCTGCAAACGAAACCGCAGCGTTCGCGCGTCTCAACGAGAACACGCTGCAATGGGAGGCGGCGCAACTGTTGCCGGGCAACGGGACCAATGCGTTAACGGTGTCCATCAATGGCGCCGGAGCCTACGCTCTGGTCGTCGCCGACGCTCCGCCCCAGGCGCCGCCTCTCCCACACCCTCGACGCTGACCGCAGGCGGAACCGTGAATCCGTCGTCGAGCCCGGCCAGTCGCGCGCCGGAGTTGGTCACCGCGACCGCCTCGGTGACCATCACCAATCCGGCCGGCCCGTTGCCCAGCGGCCTCGTGTTCCGATGTGAAGTATCGGAGAACTATCGCCTCAACGACCGCACCGGACGTCACCCGCCACAATACGAAAACTTCGTGATCGGCTATCAGCGTCCTGGCGACGCGAGTGCCGCCACGGTTCAGGCGAACTTTCCGTTACGCCCGCTGCTCCTGTTCGGTTCCGAGGAACTGGAGGAAGCGACGGTGAAAGTGGATCTGCTGACGCCGACGCCGTTCAGCGGCACCGTTCTCGACGCGCGCGGCGGCCAGGTCAGCACTGAAGACTTGCGAGTGTTGGCCGGCAGCGGCGACCTGGCCGGAAATCAGGCCGCACAGTTGCGCCGCCTCAACCCGACCAACTTCATCGATCTGGTCCCGACCAACGTCAGGCTGGTCGCACAGATCACCGGCGCACCGACGAACAGTTTGTTCGTGCTCGCCCGCGTGCTTTACGACCAAGGCCAATACGGTCTGCAACCCCTGGAGCGACTCAACACCGATCAAATTGGCCGACTGTCCACCGCCGAACCGACCGGCGATCATCTCGATGGCATCGTCGGCGCGGGACAATACCTGCTGGTGCAGGTAAGCAGCAGGCAGGCTCTCGTGGCAGGCCTCGCGCGCAACTCCGCCGGCCAGCCGACCGCCGGCATGCCAGTGCGCATCACGGGACAGCCGTGGTTGGCGTTCTCGCGCGCGGATGGCTCGTTCAAACTGCTCGCGCCGACGGGCAATGTGGACGTGGCGGTGACCGATCCGGCAACCGGCGACACGGGACAAACCACCTTGGTTGTCACCGACCCTCAAGCCACCGCGAACGCCAACCTCGCGTCCGCGGCGACCGGTCCGCGAATCGTGTCGATCAACCCGACGAACAACGCGGTGAACGTGTCGCGGGTGACGCCGATCGAGATTGCGTTCAGCGAACCGGTGAACCCGGCGACATTGCTTGGCGGCGCGATTCAACTGCTTGGGACGAACGGCCAGCCGGCGGCCGCGAGTCTCACGCTCAATTTGAGGAACACCGTAGCGACGCTGTTGCCGACCGAACAACTCGCGCCGAGCACCGTGCACCTGATTGTGCTTTCCACCAACATCACCGACCTGACAGGTCTGAAGCTCGAAGGCGCGAACTCATTCGCATTCACCACCGAGAGCGACCGCTTGAATCGTCTGGTTGCCCAGGTGATAAGCCGCGAACCGGACACAAACGGATTTGCGACGATGGTGGGCAGCGCCGGGATTGCCGAACCGGAAGCGCCGGTGATCCTTGTGAACGACACCACTGGCGCGACGGCGACCGTTCTTTCCAAGCCCGATGGGAGTTTCTCCAACGCGATTCCCGCCGATGTGGACGATTTCCTCAGCGCGGTCATTGTGAATCGGAACGGCACGCGAAACACGATCCCGGTGAGCCGCCAACTCTTCCGCGACGGCAGCGTGGGCCTCTTCAACGGGGGCGGCATTCTCGAAGCGGAGAGCGACAGTGGACCGGTGCAAGTCATCGTCGAGCCGGGCGCGATCCCCGTCAAAACGAAATTCAAGGTCGAACCGTTCAGTCTGACGGAACTGCTGGCATTGGTCGGCAACACGCCCCCCGCCGAAGGCACGCTGGTCGGGCGCGCCCTGAGAATCCAGGTTGAGGGAGACAAGTTGGTTGGCCCGATTGACATTTCGGTTCCCGTATCTCAAGCGGAGTTGGAACTGGCGGGATTGACCAACGGCTCCGCGCCCGACGAGGCGGTTTACGCGCTGGTGACGCCTACCACGGTTGAGGGCGATCCGGCCTATATGCTCCTCGACAAGATGCAATTCGAGAATGGCCGTCTGGTCACGCACTCCGAACCGTTTCCAGGCGCGGACTTGCTTTTGCGAAACAAGCCTACCGCGACCCAGGAAGCGGAAGCCGCGCGGAGCATCATATTCTCCTCCGCCCGGCCGGTGGCGCCCGGCGGAAACGAGGCGATCCTGAACCTCGGAGTCGCGCCGCTCTTGCTTGCATCGAAAACACAGCCGGTCATTTTCACCGGAAAGGTCCTGGAAAAGTTTCCCAATGAACAGGGAATTGTCGTTGGAGTGCGGCCCGTCGTCGGCGCGTTGGTGACGGTCAGGCCTGTGGGACGACAGCGCGACGTCGCTCGTGCCGGACGTTTGGAGCCGGGAGAAATCTACACCGGCCTCACTCTGCATTCGGAGGCGTGGTGGACCCTAGCGGTCCCAAGGACGAATTCCTCCTGACCGCGCAACATCCCGCCCGGTTAGGCGACCGCGCTTTTGCCGCCGCTTCGGCGCAGGCCGCCGTTCTCCGCCTCGCTGATATCATCTTCGATGCGGTTCTGTCCAAGCCGACCCAGGACCCGGGCCCGCCTGCGTTGCACATTTTTCACGCGCCGTTGAATCCCAGCTCAGGAACAGAAGCGCGGATCACGGTGCTGGCGACGCACGGCTCGGAACTGCCGTCCATCGACCCACCGACGTGCGCAGGGGTGGTGTCGTTGGTCGGCGAAGATGTTTCCTGCGGTGATGTGCACGTCTTTCCCGGTGTCGAAGATTCCAGAGGGCCAACGTCGTTGCGCATGACATTCCCCGTGCGCTGCGACAAGCCCAATGTGCAGGTGACCTTGCGGGTGCGCGCACGGATGAGCACGGTCCCGGACGGTTTTGCGCTTTACTCGATCCAATTCAGGGACAGCGACGATGTGATTCCGCATCCGCCGCCGTCCGATGTCAACGATCGTGTGGGTCCGC
>QHPW01000097.1:0-4621 GCA_003219675.1 Verrucomicrobiota bacterium | reverse complement strand
GCGGCAATTGGCGCCGACCCTGGCGGTCGGCGAGCCGATCTTGATTGAGTTTAACGAACCGATCCTCGCCGCTCCTGAGGTGGCCGTGGAACTCGACCCGCCCGCAGGCCGTCCGATCATCGAACTCAGCCCCAACCAGCGGTTCCTGACGATCCGCTATTACATCCTGAAACCGGACACGAAATATGTGTTGAGATTAACACCCGCGATCACCGATCTCAGGGAAAACCGCCTGGATCAGGACCCTTTGACCCCAAGTCCGGACGATTTCTCCCTCCGATTCCGCACCGCGCCGGCCCCTTCCGCGGTGCTGAACGGGATCGATTCGGGAGGAGGTGTGGTGATGCGGGGAATATACTCGTTTTCATTGGACCGGGCCGGCCCGTTGGACGGCGCCGTCGTCGTTCACGATCTGTCGAACCCGTCCACTCCGGTTGCGACCTTCTCTGTCCCCGGTTTCCCACGCGATCTGGCGCTCATCCCGAACTATTCGTACGTCAAGCGACCGGGCGACCGGCCGTTGACGAACGATCTGCTGGCGGTGGTGGGCGGCAAACTTGGCGCGGCGGCGGACGAGTTTGGCAATCTCTCGTCCGGGTTTCAGTATCTTTGGATCATTGACATCAGTGATCCTAAGAATCCGCAACGACTGGCGGCGGCGGCCGTCACGCTTTCCCCGGTCACGGCCGTGACGAAGGTCCAATGGTCGCCGCCCTATCTCGCGTACCTCGAATTCGGGCCCGACGCCCAAACGATCAACCTCGTCAATCTTCAGTCGTTCATTCTCGGCAGTTACCTCGCGCCTTCGGAGTTTGGCGACGAAATCAATCCGGGCGTGGATGCTAACGGTGACGGAGACTTTGTGGACGCGGCTCTCGGGGACAAATTACCCATTCCGGACCGCAACCGTTCGGCGTTCGCCGGGAAAGAGAGGACTTTTGTCGTGGCGGACACCAATCAAAAAATCCTCGATTTTGATTTCGATCGCGCCAATTCCTATCTGGGCGTGACACTCGCCCAGGGGAAACTTCTCGACCCGCTCACTCATGAACCCACCGACAATGTGCCGCCCGCTTATCGAACACTGTTGCATGGGAGGATTCTTTTAGACCGCGTGACGGCCTCCTTCCCGATCAGCGACGGGGGGATACCCAAACGGCTTTTCGCCCTCTTCAACACACCCCTTCGCGATGCCTCCGGACAGGTGCGGGCTGCCGACCTGGCGCTGGTGTCGGTGATCCCGGAGTCCGGGACTGGCGCCTCGCGGATCGACGCCATTGAGATCACGGACCCGACGGCGCCGAGGCTGCTCCAATCCATCTCGATTCCTGCGCAGCACGGACTGGTGCAATCGATTATCCAACAGGCCGACGGCAGGTTGTTGTTGGCCGCTTCGGAAGATGTCCTGGTGCTGGACCCGTCGCGGTTGGCCGAACCGACGCCGATCAATCACCCGCACCCGGCTTTGACCGGCGTGATCTCAGGCATTGGGAGCGGCGCGCGGTCCTTTGACAGCAGCGCAGCGGGCTTGCACGTGGTGAACTTGGGCGGCAAACACGTGGTCACACAGACCGCGCCACAAATCTTCTTTGTCGCCGTTCCGCAGCCGGTTTTTGACGGCCAGGACAACATTCTCGATCCCCAGACAGTCGTGAACCGACCGGAGCGGGTCGCCTCTCTGCTGGCCACGATGCGGCCGGCCGATGTCCTGTCGCCGGCGGCTTTCCGAACCATCCCTGGAATTCTTTTGTCCGGCCTCAAACCGCCGGACCGCCGGCTTCACTATCACGTCGTGGTCGTGGCGCCGGGTTGGGCGGGCGACACTATCGAGGTTGCCCTTGAAAGCCTGAACGAAAGCTCCACGCCGTTGCGCAATAAGGGACTGGGGTTTCCACCGGTCCGGGCCATGAGCGATCCGGCCTTGAACGAGATTGGCCAACGACCAATTGATCAGATCGATGCGCCGATCCGGACCCTGACGGCTTACCAGCTCGAAACCAGAAACAAGGCCGATCCCAACTACAATGTCTATCTCTCGAAGCCATTCGCGCTCACGGTCGAGCCTATGACCCAGGACGATCTCGCGTCTCTGAAGAAGCCCATCGATCGCGAGATTCTATGGAGCGGCCACTTCCTCCGCGCTTACTTCGATCATTCGATGGAGTTGAACGCCGCGATCGGCCCATTTGCCGGGTTCGCTGATCTGCCGGACGCCGTGATCCGTCCCGGAGTCGTGGCGGTGGCCCGTTGTTATCCCGGCGACAACCGCTTGGGACCGAATCCG
This sequence comes from Verrucomicrobiota bacterium, assembly GCA_003219675.1. Classification (GTDB taxonomy): domain Bacteria; phylum Verrucomicrobiota; class Verrucomicrobiia; order Limisphaerales; family AV2; genus AV2. Next base: position 2,337 of record QHPW01000097.1, on the reverse strand, counting down.
CGTCGGGTTAAGAACAAGACCAGCGCTCCGGGGAGTTTTCATAGCGTGGCGCTGAACGGCGGATTTGAGAACGAGACGGTGGACATCTCGCTGCCCAGTTCTCGGATGCCGATCGTGTTCAAGCGGAGCATTCGCGGGCAGGACCTCTTCGTCGGTGCTTTCGGTCGCGGTTGGGATTTCAACTATAACCAGAGGCTTGTTCGAGTCGAACCGGAGACGTTCCCCGGCGCCCAATCCGGCGATGCCAGCATTATCGGCCTCCCGCCTCTGGCGCTTCCCATACCCAGTAACCCGGCGGACCCGCGAAACGAAATCCCGAAGGCGCAGGATGCCTTGTTTCATGATGGAGAGGGCAATTCGCACCTGTATCGCTTCGCGGGGACGGCGCCGCCGGAGTTTGTTCAAAACGATCCGCTGGTGCGACAGCTCGACTGGCCTTCAAAGGCCTCCGCGTTCTACCGTTCGCCGCCGGGAACTTTTGACCTCCTGATCCGATTCAAGGACGAACGCTTTGCCCGACTGCTGCCGGACGGCACGCAGTTTTGGTATTCGCCGCAAGGCCGACTCGAAACCATTTACGACCGCTACACCAACAACGTCCATGTTCTGCGTTACAACTTCCGCGGAGAACTGATTCGCATCGAGGACAAGTCGGTCGATGCGGACCGTTATCTGGACATCGGTTATTACCGGACTCAGTTTGAACCGTTATCGAGTCCGGCGGACGAGCGGACTTCCAACCTCACTCTCCTCGGTCGGCTCCACCGTCTCAAAGACTACGCGGGCCGGGAGGTCGTGTTTACTTACGATCCGTTTGGTCTGTTGTTGGTCCGCCGCGATGGCATTCAAGTCAGTTCGGGTTTGGAACCGGGCTCGAACAACCGCCAGCAAACGCATTACACCTACGGAGTGGGCGGAGGCGTCAGCGGAGATTCGTTGGACGCTCTTCAGCAATTTCCCCTGGCGAACAACATCTCCGGCATCATCGGCGGCGATCCGGGCGGCGCCCCACTGGTGGCCGCCACGGAATATCAAGCCGGTGCCCCGGTGCCGGTCGTGAAGAAGTTCGAGGGCGCCAATGGTCCCATGAGCCTGGATGTGCTCTATGCCAACACGGCTGAATCGCTCGCGGCGGGAAATGCCCAGGTCAAGACCAGCACCCGGGATGGAGCGGCGAATCTTTACACCCTCGACGAACTGGGCCTGCCAAAGACCACCGAAATGTCCGGATCAGGCCCGCCGACGGTCACCTACAAGACATTTCACAACGCCGAAGGGTTGCCCACGCAGATCGTTTATCCACTGGGCAACGAGGTGCGGTTCTTCTATGAAACCGCCAGCCTCAACCGCCGCAGCGGGGCAAATCTGCGAGCCATCGAACGGCATCCCCATGACAACGGCCCGGTTCTGCGCGCCGATTTCGCGTATGAGGAGAAATACAATCTGCGAATGGGCGTGCAGACCGATTTCAACGGCAACCCGATCACATACAATCCGACGCCGGAGGGGTTGGACGTCGGAGAGATTCTTTATCCTGACGTCGCTGTTCTGCCTCAGGGCGTGTCCGCGCCATTCCAGGCCGGCCAAGGCGGGAATGAAACGTTCAATTACAACACTCACGGTCAACTCGAACGCCACAAGGACGTCAACGGCATCGTTCGCAGGTTCACCTACCGTCTCAACGATAGGTTCCTTGAGACCTTCACGCTGGGTGATCAGGACCAGAACCTGACGACAACCTTCGTCTATTCCGGCGATATCCAGGGGTTGCTTGGATTGCCACGGACACGCATTTCACCGAGAGGCACGGCCGCCGCGCCGACGACGCTGAATTACAACGAGCGGCAGCAACTCGTGTCGGTCGATCGCGGGCCCCTGCATTCCGCCTTCTTTTACGACGAGAACGGCCGGCTACGCCGTCGGATATCCCAAGTGGACGTGAACAAGCAACTGGTTGAAACGATGGAATACGAGCACAATGGATTCCTTCGCCGGCGGACTCTGTATGATGTCGAGACCGCTTCTTCGGTGTTCGGCTCTCCAACCGTTTCGCCAAGGAACCTGGTCGTCGAGTATGAGCCCGACCCGGTGTTCCGCGTGCAGAGGATCCTCTACAATCCCGGAACGCTGGAACAGGTCGCCAGGGAGTTCATCAATCCCGATCAACTTGGGCGCCCGGAGAAGATGAAATTCGGCGATTACGAGGAGCATTACACCTATGACGACAATGGAAATGTGCGGACCGTCCGAAGTGGCAACGCTACTACCGAGTACGTGTATGACGGCCAGGATCGTTTGAAAGACGAGATTCACCCCGTGGACGGCGCCAGGACCGAA
>QHPW01000426.1 GCA_003219675.1 Verrucomicrobiota bacterium | reverse complement strand
AGCATCGTGGACCGGTTTCTGGAGCACAGCCGGATCATTTACTTCGAGAACGGGTGCCAGCCGGAAGTGTTTGTGGGCAGCGCGGACTGGATGCCGCGCAATTTCCTGCGGCGCATCGAGGTGGTGTTTCCGATCGAGGACGGGATTTTGCGCGAGCGGGTGAAGCGTGAACTGCTGGAGGTTCCACTGGCGGACAACGTCAAAGCGCGCCTGCTCCGGCCGGACGGATCGTATCATCGGCCCGCGGTGAAACGGGCACGCCGTTGCGCCGCAGTCAAATGGAGTTCATCGAGCTGGCGCTTCATCGTCACAACGGCGTCAAGCCAAAGCGGGTTGGAAGCAAAACAAGTTCGAAGTACCCGCGGGTCAAACTGGCCGGCAATCCGTTCAGGAAGTAAACCGCGCTTTTGCGAACTTCCCACTTTTCCCTTCTGACGCTTTAATGGGCCCATGCTCGAAACGGATCTGGTGCCGGCGCAGGAGAAGGACTCCCGCCGCTTGATGGTTGTGTTGCACGGACTGGGCGACAGCATGGAGGGATACCGCTGGCTGCCGCCAGCCCTGGGGTTGCCCTGGCTGAATTATCTGCTGGTCAACGCGCCGGACCCATACTTTGGCGGTTATTCCTGGTACGACTTTTCCGGCGACGCGGGAACCGGCGTGGAGCGGAGCCGCGCGCTGCTGTTTGAGTTGCTGGACGAGTGGCGCAAACGCGGCTGGCCCACGGAGCAAACGGTCCTGTTTGGCTTTTCCCAGGGCTGCCTGATGACCCTCGACGTTGGTCTGCGTTATCCGCATCTATTCGCCGGGCTGATTGGCATCAGCGGCTACACGCATGAACCCGATAGGGCGATTGTGGAACTTTCGCCGGTGGCGCTGCAGCAGCGTTTCCTCATCACGCATGGAACAGAGGACCCGCTCATCCCGTTCGGCGCCGCGCGGGAGCAGATCCATCTCTTGAAAGCGTCAGGAATCAAAATCGAGTGGCACGAATTCGTCAAGGCCCACACCATTGCCGGCGAAGAGGAGCTGGCGGTGATCCGCGATTTCGTCCGCGCCCGCTACGGTCGTTCGCCCGTCGATTGCGGTTCACACCGTTAAGAATGCAGCAACCGACGTCAGGAAGCTCATTTGAAATGCCGGGATTCGGAACGCGGAGCGCGGAAATGAAAGTTTGAGCCTCGTTACCTCGGCTGCTACAGAGGGCTGTGGTTTTTCACGGTCCTGTCAGCGGATCCCTCGGCTTCAAGTTCAAGCCTTCGCCTCTGCTTTCGTCCGCTTCTTCAATAGTCTCCATCCTACAAGGAAAAGCAACGCGCCGATCGTCAGCACAACCAGCACGGGTGCGATCAGCGAGAGAATCGAAGTGATGAGCGAGCCGCCCAGTTCGGCCGTGGCCAGAACCGGATTCGCCAGGCCGCCGGTTCCCGCGCTGGACGCGCCGCGCGTGACGACGGTCGCGCCTTGAACCAGTCCGGCGATGCCACCTCCGGCGATGACTGCCAATGTCCATTTCAGAAACGGGCTCATATCCGCGATCAGGGACGCGGTGACCAGCGTTCCGGCGATGACCGCGGCCGGCGATGCGACGGTGTCCAGCAGATTATCCACCCAGGGAATGTAATAAGCGGCGACTTCGAGGACGGTGGCGACCGCGAAAGCGATCAACGCCGCGTCCGACCCCATCCATTCAAAACCGGACGACAGGTGCAGATGACCTGTGTGCGAGGCGACGCTGACGACCAGCAACGGGACGAACACGCGGAAGCCGCAGGCGGCGCTGAGGCCGATGCCGATCAACAAACTCAGAACTGTTTCCATAAAAGAGTCTTTTCAGTCGCACAAATCTGCACCGGAATCAGGACACGGACAACCTCGGAATTGTTGCAGCAGTTTTCTTGGCCACAAAAAGGCACAAGAGCCACAAAAGGAATTCCTTTTTCAGCATTTTGAAATCTGCACTGAAACCTAAAAAAGCATGAGAGTTAGATTTACGCCCGTCCTCACCCCGGCCCTCTCCCCCGGGAGAGGGGGAATCGTCCGCCGGTTTTTGGCGGATCCGCGCGGGCTCTGGTTCGCGTCGGTCTTCGCTGCGAGAATCAGAAGACGGGGGCTGCAAAGTCGGCGGTCGAACGTGCAAGACGCCTCGCTTGCGCCCTCCCTTGCCGTCAACAGACCGGCCATTGAGCGGTCAGCGCCAAGGTCGCCCGGCTCAACGCTTTTCCCCGTTTTCGCGGAGGCACCAAAGGGCCCTGTGAGTGCGGATGAAAATGTCACCGTCGGAAACGGCCAAAGAAGCGTTGTCCGGTTCGCCGAGGGAATTGATGGCCAGCAGCTCGAACTTCGGACTGGCTTTGAGCACAAACGTGTCGCCGGAATGGTTGATGGCGTACAGTCTTCCGTCCGCCAGCACCATCGAGGACCACGAACTATTGTCCGGGCCGTTACCGGCAAGCCGCTCTTCCCAAACCAGATTGCCGGTCTTCAATTCATAACATTCGGCCACGCCCGGATCGTTCAGGATGTAAATGTGACCGTTGTGAATGACGCCGGAACCGATGCGCTGTTTGGTTTTGGGATGATGCCAGAGGCGGCGCGTTTCGGTCACATCACCACTGCCGTCGGCCTTCACCGCAAGCGACATGCCCATGAACCCGCCCATGGCCACGATCGTGCCTTCCGAGTAGAGCGGCGAGGTGTAAACCAGCGGATTCAATCCGCCGCAGGTCCAAAGCTCCCTGCCCGTTTTCGGATCGTAAGCCGCCACCCGCTTGGGCCAGGTCATGATCAATTCCTCGTGGCCGTTCACTTTGATGATTATCGGCGTGCTCCATGAGCCGACCCAATTTGGTTTCTCGCCCGGTTTTTCCCGGCCGGAATCGCCCCCGGGCTCATCCCTCTTCCAGACCGTCTCGCCGCTCTTTTTGTTGACTGCAATCAGGAATGTCCGTTCGCCGGGGCCGAAATTCAGGATGCAAAGGTCGCCGTGGATGATCGGCGAAGCGCCGTTGCCCCAGATGTGCGCCTGCCTGCCGAGGTCGCGGCTCCACAGTTCCTTGCCGTCGAAGTCGCAGCAAAAAAGCCCCGCGGACGCGAAGGAGGCGATGACGCGCCCGCCGTCAGTCACGGGCGAAGCGGAGCAAAGCGGATTCGTTTCGTGCGACGATTCCTTCTCGGAATAAGTGGCGCCCGACTGCCAGAGCGGTTTGCCGTCAGCCCGATTGAAGCACATAAGGGTGCGCCGATTCTCTTTTTCGATGGCTTGGGTGATGAAGACTCGATTGCCCCACACCACCGGCGTCGAATTGCCGCGCTCGACCAGCGGGACGCGCCAGCGGACGTTTGAATTCGTGCTCCAATGCAGGGGCAGATTCTTTTCGGCGGATGCACCGGTCCCTTCCGGTCCGCGCCACTGGGGCCAGTTGTCTGCCGAAGCCGCAACCAAAACAGCGAGCGTAGCCAGGAATGACAGTTGACGAAAAAGACGCGTGCCGGCGAAGACGTTCGGGGCTGGATTCATTGCCCAAGCTTAACCAATCGAGCCGGTTCTTGAAGCGAATTGTTCAGCGGCTGTCCGCGCGGAGCGGGCAATAAGCTCCGACCATCCTGCTTAACCACGAATGAACACGAATGAACACGAATCGGGAGAGAAACACGAATT
>QHPW01000425.1 GCA_003219675.1 Verrucomicrobiota bacterium | reverse complement strand
TCGTCTCAAGGGGAGCTTTTGCCTCAACCGCCAACCGGTTCAACACTCCATTCTCCACGTCCACGAGGCCCGCACATCGCCAACGTTAGAATTCTCAAGCAATGAATCGCGACCAGCCGTAATGGGACTCCACGCCCTGTGCCAAAATCACCCGGCGCGGCGACTGAGAGTGACTGAAAGCAATTGCCTGTGGACCAGCCCAAGCGCCGACAGGATTCCGCACTCATGTGAACGCGGCCCCGCGGGAGGATCAACCTTCAGGTGGTTCTGGCAGGTTCCGGTACGCTGCGCGAGCGAAAGCCTCTTCAACTTTTTCCCATTCGGGATCGTGCGGCAGATGCTCGATGACCGGAATCCGCACTTTCTTACCTTTACCGAGATACACCAGATGGTAACGGCGCTTTTTGCGTTTCAGCTTCACAAAGTTAATAATCTAGTCGGCGCAAACCGCGCACGCGATCAAACGCGGCGTCGCGGCTGATAATGGGTTGACCGTAGTAACGGCAAAAGCCCGCAATCCAGTTGTCATTCTCTCCCAGGCGCACGCCTGCGGCGATCAACTCGCGGTCCACCGCGGCGGCGGCGTAAGCAATTTCCGGTGTAAGGCGCAAAATGCGGTATCGATTCAGAAAGGCACGGGCCTGATCGTTCGAATCGAAGATGACGGCCAGCTCGCCAGCGCTGATGACCGTCACCAGGAACTGCTGAGTCCGATGTGCCGCCAGAAAGCCGTGAGCCCGTCCTCTTTGGCCCCGCTCCCGCTCAGCGTGAAAGTCCGAAAGGAACGTTGTGTCGCAAATCAACGGCGCCTCCGTCCGCGTTCCTGCAGTAAGGGGTTTCGGTGAGAACGCCGGCCACGTCCAGTGAGCATGGCCTCACGCAGTTTCGGGTTCGCTTCGGGCACGCCTTGCTTCGTGAAGTACTCGAGGACCTCTCCGCACGTGTCCAGCGGATCGGGCAATTCGCGAAGTATCACGTCGGAGAAGCTATCCCCGCGCCGTTTAAGCTTTTTAAGCCGTTTGTAGGCTTCCTCTTTAAGCATGACGTTGATTGATGCCATGTAGGGAGATTACATGGAGCGTGCTGCCAGGTCAATTCTGAGCATAGATATCGCCGGGGCCAACGCGCTGGGACGACTGGCGCAGCTCGGACAGTCGCCGATAAACCGCCGGCATTGACTCAAGGACAATGGGGCGCGATGTTTTCGCAACATCGAATGGAATCGAGCGTTTGGCCCCGACGGAATCAAGCAGAGCTATGCATGAATCAAGCTGAATTAGACATGAAAATTCGGCCGGAGTTGAACCGGCGCCAGTTTCTTCAAACTACGGCGCTCGCGGCTTCGGCGTTGCCATTCATGGGAAACGCGGCGGAGCCGTTCTTGTTTCTCCAACGTTCAAGCGTTTTCGATCAATTGAAATGTTTCGCTGTGGAGAAGTGGGCGCAGGCAAACGCAGCCGCCAAGGCGGAGGGAAAGGAGGTGTTGCCCGAGTTCAAGTCCTTGTTCGCTGCGGCTGAGAAAGGCGACTGGCCCGCGGTCCGCAACGTTTGGCGAGAGCTGCAAAAGTACGCTCCACCGTGTGAAAATGGCGGCCCGCGAGACTGGCGCATGCACGGAATCCAATCGACGGCGATCCAGGAAATCTACGGAGCGTTTGAAAACATTATGGGTGGGGAAGACGGGTATGCCATTGCTTTCGGGAGGGACATTATTGAATCCATTCCACAGGGAAGCATTTACTTCGGCGGAACCGATCCGGGACGATTTGTGATTACGGCCCTGTGCAAATCGCACGTGAACGGCGATCCGTTCTTCGCGCTCACACAAAATGCACTGGCCGCCCGGGGCTATCTGCGATACTTGCGGGGCATGTTTGGAAGTCGCATTTATGTTCCGACAAACGAGGATTCGGCCAGGGCTTTCAGCCAATATCTGGAGGATGCTCAGCGCCGCCAGAAGGAGAACAAACTCAGACCGGGCGAAGAGGTGAAAGTCGAGGATGGCAAAATGCATGTGAGCGGCCAGGTAGCGGTGATGGCCATCAACGGGCTGTTGAGCGAACTCATTTTCGATAAAAATCCGGACCGCGAATTTTACATCGAAGAAAGCTTTCCGCTCGATTGGATGTATCCCCGCCTCTCACCGCATGGCCTGATCATGAAAATCAATCGCCAGCCGTTGCCCGGATTGTCCGACGAGATGGTCGAGTGCGACCGAGAGTATTGGATGCGCTACATCCAACCGATGATTGGCGACTGGCTTAAGTACGACACGTCGGTTGGGGAGATCGCCGGGTTTGTAGAAAAAACGCAGGTGAAGCGCGACCTCAGTGGATTCAGAGGTGATCCGAGCTTTGTCCGAAACGATCAGCCGCAGAGACTGTTCTCCAAACTCCGGTCTTCCATCGGCGGGGTTTACTCCTGGCGTGCCAACGACGCCAAGGCACCGATCGAAAAGGAGCGGATGCTGAAGGAGGCCGACTTAGCGTTTCGACAAGCTTTCGCGCTCTGTCCCCGCAGTCTTGAAGCGGTATTTCGCTACACGACGCAGTTGGCAAGCCAGGAGCGGTTCGACGACGCCATTCTGGTGGTAGAGACCGCGCGAAAATTGGACCAGGAGAATGTGATGTTCAGCAGTTTGCTTCAGCAGCTCAATCTGAGCCGCGAGCGACAGCACATCGCTGCTCTGGGGGCTGGTAAGAACGCCATATGACAAGGGGAGACGGAGCGTTTCCGAAGGGACCCTCATTCAATCCTGACTAAAATCACTCCTTGACATTCTACAGGGGAAGGTCAAAACGTATCTCCTGTAGAGAATCTAGGAAGCTTTATGAAAGAGAAAACCGATCTGCTGCAAGGCACGCTGGACATGCTCATCCTCAAGGCGCTTCAACTGGGTCCGATGCACGGCTTCGGCATCTCGGTGCTCATCCGGCAGATGTCGAAAGAAGTTCTGCAAGTGGAGCAAGGCTCGCTCTATCCGGCGCTCTATCGTTTGGAGGAGCAAGGATGGCTCAGTTCGGAATGGGGCACTTCGGAGAACAACCGCAAGGCGAAGTTCTACAAGCTGACTCCCGCCGGACGCAAGCAACTCGTTGAAGAGACCTCCAATTGGGAACGGCTTTCGACGGCCATCAATCTGATTCTGAAAACCACGTAACCGGCTGCGGTATGAATAGCCGTTCAAGCGTTAAAAGGGTTGAAGCGTTGAATCGGTTTAACGCTTCAACGCTTTAGCGGCTTAACGAACCGTGAACTGGTGGCGAAAACTTCAAGTTCGACTCCGCGCACTGTTCCAGAAGCGCAAGCTCGACGCGGAAATGGACGAGGAGATGAGTTCGCATATCGAGATGCAGACGCAGGAGAACATCGACGCGGGAATGAACGCGGAGGAGGCTCGCTACGCGGCGCTACGACAATTTGGATGGGTGGAGTCGATCAAGGAAACGTGCCGCGAGCGGCGGGGAGTGAATTGGATTGAGCACTTGATTCAAGACT
>QHPW01000424.1 GCA_003219675.1 Verrucomicrobiota bacterium | reverse complement strand
CCTGGAACAGGGCAAATCTTCTTCTTCTGAAGGAAGCGGCCATGGAGTCTGCTGAGGTGCTGCTCGCCAAAGTCTTCAGTTGTTGTCTCATGGGTCGTTGTCGGGTGGGGTGCGCGCCAGGCGGGTCGTGCCGCGGAACCCTTGCGCTGGCGGTTTGACTTCTCCTGCCACCCGGAGATTTTAAGGTTTTCGGGCCGGGTCGCAAGCAACAAGCTCGGACCAACGCAATCCGGAGGCGGTCGTGGTGAAGCGGGAAGTCGCCGCGAGAAAAAGCGGACGGGATTTTCCAGGCGGCTCAATTCTGTTCGACTAAATCAGCGCGAGGTTGTCCTTCAGCAGATCGTCGAAAGAAATGACCTTCAGGCCGGGTTGTTGCGCCAGATAATCCGCGGTCTGATGCAGCACATTGACGAAGGCCGGATCGGGCCGCTGGTTGCGAAAATATTCCCACCAGTGCGTCACCAGCACAGTCAACGGGCGGGCTTCGACCGCTGCTTTAATCTCGGCCAGCATCGTCCGGTATGGCCGATCGCAGGAGAGCAGGCAGCCAGGGTGAGTGAGAAGCAGCGTCCGGCCGATACGCCAATGGGGCCGCTTCAACATTTTCTTGAGCGCGTAGCGCGGCCACCAGGAGAGCGGCAACCGCCTCAACTCGAACCAGCCGGTCGAAAGCACGGCGAAACGCCTGGCCACTTCTTGAAGACTGACCCGCGACAGTCTGTCGTACGGCGCAACGAACGTTTGCGGCGCTGGAAAACCGGCTTCGGACAGCAACCGGGCACCCTGGTCAAGGCGACGCCCGATTTCTGCGCGGTCGCTGCGGTCGAACTCAAAGTAATCGTGATGATAACCATGCTGCGCCAGGTTGAAACCGCGGTTGGCGCGCAAGTAATCGACCAGTTCGCGGTTGCTGCCGACGGTCAGAGCCGGCGGCCGGTTTCCGCGGTTGCCCGCGAGAAAGCCTTCCGGCTGCCCGTCGGGCATGGTGACATCCGTGCGAACGTGAGGGATGACCGCGAGATTGACCGGCAGGTTGCGGTCCAGAAACGGCCGGTACAGCCGTTCCAGACAGTCCACTGGCGTGAGCCCATTCGTGTCGTCATCTCGCAGAATTACGCAGTGCATTTTTCTCGGCGATCAGTTGCTCGTAGAGGTTCTTCATTCGGCCCGCCAGCACCGTGGTGTCGTATTCCTCGCTCGCGACCTTGCCTCCGGCCGCCGCCAGCCGCGACTTCAATTCAGGTTGCCGCAGGGCGCAATCAACCGCCTGATGCAGAGTTTGAGGCGCGCCGAGATCAAACAACCATCCGTTTTCGCCGTGCCGAATCAAATCGAGCGCGCCGGAAGTGCGGCTCGAAATCACCGTGGTACCGGCCGCCCAGGCTTCGAGGATGACCAGTCCGAACGTCTCGGAAACCGATGGCAGCACTGTGACTTCGGCGGATTGAAACAGCCCGATCAATCGCGCGTCACCGGGCGGCAACCCTCCGGTCAGGAGCACGCGACTGTGCAAACCAAGCCGGTCGATTTCCCGTTTGAGCGCTTCCCCGTAGGCCGCGTGAGTGCAGGCGCCCGCAAGCACGAGTATCGCATCTGGGTGCCGTCCAAAGAGTTCCGTGGACTGCTCGATTAACCAGGCCTGGTTTTTCACCGGATCAATGCGGCCCACGGCCAACACCAAACGTTTGCCCTGAATCGAGGGAAACGCTTCGCGGGCCGTTTCCCGATGATCTTTTCTGTAGAGGCTGGTCGGTACGCCGTGAGGTTGCACGACAATCCGTTTGCCCGGGTGTTTCTCCTTGAGCAGCGCCGCTTCCCTTCGGTTGCAGGTGATGACCGCCTCGGCGCTGTCGAGCAGCCGCCTCGAACCCACGAGCGCACCGAACAATTTTCCCCATTCCAGTCCGCCAGTGTGAGCGCTGCGCAGACTCTGCTTCAAGGGCTCAGGCAAATCCAGAACTCCCCCGTGGATCGTCACGACGAACGGAATGCGGCGCAATCGGGCGGCGGTCAACGCGACGCCGCCAAGCCGGCCCAGGGTGTGCGTGTGCATCACGGCCACATTCGGTTCGCGCGCCAGACGGGCGATCAGGTCGAACGACATTAAATTGCCCATATCGGCACGCAGGCCCCGAACCGCTTGACCTCAAATCCAGACTCCGTCAGCGGGTCGGTAGTATGGCTGTTCTCGATGCGCGGACAGTAGGCAACCGACGTCACCCGATGCTGGCGCAGCCCTTCAAACAGCCGCTGAATGGCCGTCTCGGTGCCGCCCCATTCCGCCGGATTGTATTTTCTGAGCAGATGAACGACACGCATAGATCATCGATAGGCCAGCGGCGACCCGGTGGTCCCGACGTCGACGTCGACGTCGAATTCTTCCATTGCCTCGTCGGATTCGACCGGCGTTCGCGCGGCTATCCGCTTCAGGTAATAGAGGCTGGCCAAGGCTCCCAGCAGGACGTTGAATGTGTAGAAAATATGGGTTTGCCGGTAGGTCCATTCCGTCTGGCTTTGCAGAAAGATGCCGCACGTGCCAAAGAAGAATCCTACCCCGAGACGATGCATTGCTTCAGGCGAGCGCAGCCTGAGAAAGCTGGCGCCCATCTGGAACCAGCGCAGCCACGCGAAGACAAAACCCCCCAACGCTTCCTTGCTGGGTGCGTCGTTCGTGTTGGGATAAGCTTCATAAAAGATGCCTAATTGCGGGCCATACACCTCGCTGACCCAGTAGGACCAGTTGTTCAGGCCGACGCCGAAGAAGCGGTCCTCGAGAATCACCCAGGCCTGCCGCAGATAGGATCCGCGGTTTTCAAACTGGTCTCCCAGGTACTCGTCTTTCAGCGAGGCCTGCCCGTAACGCGCCATGAGTGTGTCCCAGGATTTGTAAACCACACCGCTCACCGCCGCGCACACCAGGAATACGGCGGCGGCCTTCCTGAACGTAATGCGAAGGGAGGCACAGGCCAGCGTCGCGCCCACGACGACCAGCGCGAAGATCGGGATACCCGCGCGCGAAATGGTCAGCAGGATCGTTACCGACGCAGTGCCGCAACAGAGAAGAGAAAAGTGCCTCAGGTATCTTGGAAAATTTGAGTTCGCGGCGGCGACGAA
>QHPW01000423.1:1286-2532 GCA_003219675.1 Verrucomicrobiota bacterium | reverse complement strand
ATTGTTCGGCCGGCGGATTGTTGTGACTCGCACGCGCGAGCAGGCCAGCGAGCTTTCGCGTCAACTGCTCGAACGGGGCGCGGACGTGCTGAAAATCCCGATGATCAAAATCATTCCGCCGCGCGACCAGGCGCCCCTGCTCGAAGCGCTCAGTGGTTTGAACGCCTACGACTGGCTTGTGTTCACCAGCCCGAATGGCGTCACGGGCTTCTTCGATTACTTCTTCAAGAAGTTCCAGGACATGCGCGACATCGGGGGCGCGCGAATTGCCGCGGTCGGGCCGGCCACTGCCGCCAAACTGCGCGAGCTCCATCTTCAGGTTGATTTGATGCCGGATGAATACGTGGCCACGCGGATTGCAGGCGCTCTCGCGCAATACGAAAGCATCGAGAATCTCCGCATTCTTCTGCTGCGGGCCGAAGCGGCGAACGCGGAACTGCCGAAGCTGCTCGAAGACAAAGGGGGGATCGTGGATGACATCGCCTGCTACCGGAACGTCCCGGAAACCGACGATCCCACCGGGGCTGCGGCCAAACTGCTCGAGGACGGAGCCGACTGGGTCACTTTCGCCAGCAGTTCAAGCGCGGAAAATTTTCATGCCCGCTTTGACCTGCCGGCGCTAGTCAAAAGATTTCCGCAAATCAAAACCGCCTCCATCGGCCCCGAAACCAGCAAGGCATTGACCAGGCTGGGCGTCACACCGGCGGTCGAGGCAAAGCCGCACACGATCGACGGGCTGGTGAAGGCGCTGGAGAACGCGGCGAAATGAGGCAGACGCGGCGCCCCGGAGAACTCGCGCTTGCACCAGGATGCCGACCGCGCGTGGCCTGCGGGATGCCTCTATCCGGCCAACAGATGCGCCAGCAGGGAATCGAACTCGATCTCCTGAATGGCTTTGAGAGTCTGGACTTGGTGATCGGATGAAGGTCTGTCTGCCTGCTCCTGGCACAGGTCCACAAACGCGCACGCGTCCCAGTCACCGCGAGGCGCGAGTCTTGACGTCAGGTCTTTTTCCCTTTTGGAGTCGAGCAAGCGCTGTGACTCGGAAAGCTTTGAGCCGCCAGCTAGCACTTCCATCGCCGCCGCTGCTATCCGTCCAGGCCGCAACCTGGTTCGGGTCACTACCGCGAAGAGCGCGCGCTTGAGGTGGACGAGGCGTGGTGCTATCAAGCTGGCGTGAAGAAGAAGCGGGCAGGGCGCGATTCGGCACCGCATCCCCATCGGAATACAACCGGCCTTAAACCGG
>QHPW01000423.1:0-1257 GCA_003219675.1 Verrucomicrobiota bacterium | reverse complement strand
CCGAGGTTTACCGGCCGCGTCCCCGAGGGACGCTCACGTTCAACAAAGACGTTGCCCCGATCATTTTCGCCCGATGTGCCGGCTGTCATCGGCCGGGTCAGGCGGCTCCGTTCAGTCTCCTGAGCTACGCGGACGTAAAAAAGCGCGCGACAGAGATCGCGGAGGTGACCGGCAGGCGCTACATGCCTCCGTGGCTGCCCGCGTCAGGCTATGGTGAATTTGCCGACGCGCGTCTCCTGAGTGCAGAGCAACTGGGAATGCTCCAGCAGTGGATTGCTGAAGGCGGCGCCGAGGGCGATCCGGCCGAGTCACCTGCGCCGCCCGGATGGCCGGAGGGGGGCTGGCAACTTGGCGAGCCGGACCTGGTTGTTAAGATGCCTCAGCCGTACACACTGGCTGCCGAGGGCAAGGATGTTTATCGGAACCTGGTGATCCCAATCCCGATTACCACGCGCCATTACGTCAAAGCGATGGAGTTTCAGCCGGGGAATCCGAAGGTCATCCACCACGCGTCCATAAACTTCGATCAAACCGGTGAATCCAGGCGCCTGGCACGGAAGCAAAATCCGCCCGGGTTCGATGGCATGCAATTACCGGAGACTGCCACGATGGCCGCCGGTCAGATGCTTGGATGGGAACCAGGCAAACGACCGCAGACCGAGGGCGAGGGTCTTTCGTGGCCGCTGGAGAAGAACACGGACCTGGTGCTTCAACTCCATCTGCACCCCAGCGGCAGACTTGAGCAGGTCCAATCGGCGGTCGGCTTCTACTTCACCGAGCAGCCGCCCACCCATACGCCGTTCCTTCTGCGCCTCCCTCAATGGCGTATCGATATTCCGGCCGGAGCCAGGGACTACGCGGTTGAGAACTCCTACCTGCTGCCCGTGGATGTGGAGGTCCTGCGGGTCAGTCCTCATGCCCACTATCTCGCAAAGGAAATGCAGGGCTATGCCATTCTGCCGGACGGAAGCAAGCGCTGGCTGCTGCTCATCAAACAATGGGACTTCAACTGGCAGGGGGATTACCGTTACTCGAAGCCGGTGTTCCTTCCCAAGGGCACGAAGATGGTGATGCGCTTCACCTACGATAACTCCGCCGGAAACCTGCATAATCCGAACCAGCCCCCCAGGCGGGTTCGTTACGGTGCGCAAACCACCGACGAGATGGCGCAACTGGCGTTTCAGGTCCTGCCGCGCAACGCCGAGGACAGGGCAACGCTGGCGGCGGACCATTTCAAGAAGCTGACGATCGATGCCA
>QHPW01000099.1 GCA_003219675.1 Verrucomicrobiota bacterium | reverse complement strand
GCCCGGCATAATTTGTGGCCGTTCCTGCCAACTGCAACCAGGCCTTGGCTCGTTCGGGTGTCCAACCCTCCGCCCCCATGCAGATCACAGCGGCAGCCGCGGGGCCACGGTGCACGCCATGGTGACAATGGACGTATATCGGGCCGGGCAAGACCTGCGCGGCCTTAAGCAAAGTCAAGGCTCGATTGGTCGGCACGCCATCATAGCCAAACGGCAAATGCACATATCGGATGCCGTAGCGCCGTGCCCTTTCAACGTCGGGCTTGGCTCCATCAACGCTGATGATCGTCTTGATGCCTCGGGCGCGCAACGCGCCAAAGGCCGGCTCGCCCTCCGGAGAGGACCCCGAATAAATTCGAGCGCTCAACTGAAAGAAGTTTTCTATGCCCTTCGCATCAAGCGCATGGATGCCGACCGGAGCGCCGCTGACGAGAGTGTTTGTCTTTGCCGGCGAGTCCTCCGCGAGCAGATGGATGCAAGCGAAGAGGAGCGGGATTGCCACTTTATGCCGGTTGAACGATTTCACTTTAGGGAGAGAGAACCACCCGATAAGAGCGCCCCGGATTTGCTTTCCTCATCATGCTTTTTCACAGACCCGGCAGACTCGACAAGGCCCAAGTTCACTGCAAATCTCGAGGTGCTTTTCACTGAACGAACAAAAACGCCGGATCGCTCATCACCGAATCAACGAAATTGCTGACCACCACGCTATAGATCCCGATATCGCTAGACTGCACATTCTGTAACGAGAGGGTTGCGGCGGTCGCCCCGGTCAGGTCGGTCCCATTCATTTGCCACTGGTAATGGAGCGGTTGACTGCCGGTAGCGGTAACCGAAAAGGTGACGTTGGCGCCGGCGGACACGATTTGGCTAACGGGTTGAACGAGGATTTGGGGCGGGGCGTTGGTCTGTGGCAGGAGCCCGACCCGATAGAATCGGCGCTGTGAGTTGCCGATCGGGTCGCTTACCGCAGCAAGTGAACCGGTGGCTGTTATCATCGGAGGCAAGTTACTCCAGGCGGCGGTGGCGAGGTCGTTTTTGTATTCCAACTGGTAGCTGCGACCGGCGAGCGCGTTCCATCCGAGGTTGGCCACGCTGTTGGAGACGGTGATGGAAAGAGTCAGGCCGGCACTACCCACGGTTAAGACGGCAACATCGCTGGTTTCAGAACCTGCGGAGTTGCTAACGACAACCTTGTAGGACCCGGCGTCAGCGCCCTGCACGTTCGTAAGCTGCAGTGAGGACGTCGTAGCACCTGCAATACTGGTCTGGTTCTTTATCCATTGATAGAAGAGAGGAGGGTCACCGGCAGCCATGACTGTGAAAGAGACGGAGTCGCCAGGCTGCACTGTCTGGCTTGCCGGCTGCACCAGGATCATGGGCGGGTTGACGAATCCGATGGAGAGATAGGCAGCGTAGCTGGAAACTGAACCCAAGGCATTAGTGATGACGACATCATAAACACCTGAATCGGAGAATTGAACATTGGTTAAGACGAGAGTCGGATTGGTTCTGCCCGGAAGTTCGAAGCCATTCTGGCGCCACTGATAGTAGAGGGGAGCCGTGCCCGCGGCCACAACCGAGAAAGTAGCGGTCGAGCCGACATTGGCGGTTTGGTCCACCGGCTGAGTTGTAATGGAGGGCGGAAGACCAACAATAACTCGGGCGACAGCGCTGGTAATGGAACCGAGCCAATTTGTGATTACGACATTGTAATTACCGGAATCTCCTGGCTGCGCGCCGCTCAACAAAAGGCTTGGTTGAGTCGAGTCCGGGAGGTCAGTCCCGCGCGCCTCCGGCACTAACGGAGAGGGTAATGTTGGTGCCGGGCGGGCCGGTTGCGCCGGAGGGTTGCGAGGTGATATAGGGAGGAACATTCACTATCAGATCGGCTGCGGCGCTGGTTATTTTTCCGAGCGGATTGCTCACGATAACCGAGTAAGCGCCGGCATTGGTTAATTGCACATTGGTGACAGTGAGCGTAGCGGAGTTAGAGCCAATTAGATTCGTATGATTGAAAACCCATTGGTAACCCAAAGGAGCCGCGCCGGTTGCCGTTACACTAAAGGTTACGTTCGCACCTGCACTCACACTCTGGGAGACGGGATGCCCGGTAATGGTTGGCGGAACCCCGGGAATGAGCGAGACTTGGTCCAGCCACGCGCCCTGAATTAGTGAGGGATTGGCATAATTTTGGAAATAGCGCCATCTAACGGTGTGAGTGCCGGAGGAAAGCAAGAAAGAGCGCGGCCCCCAATCGATCTCACCGTAAATCGTCGCGTTCGTGACACCGTCGGCGATGAATTCGAAGGGGTTGTTCCGGTCGTAAGAGGACACTTTCCACCAGAAATTGAGAGCGCAGGGTCCGGTTACGGTGGTTTGTAACCAGGATTCCTGCTGGCCCAGGATGTTGCCTGCCTGGGCGGCATCAATACCGTCGTGATTCACCAGTTTTTGTCCAAGCCAACCTGCATTGCCACCGGAGGTCCATGTCAAGGAAGTGGCATCGAGCGCTTGGTCCAGAGGGACGAGACCATTAACGGTCAATGATCCGGCGCTGCTGATGGTTGTGGCTGGAGTGCTGACCAGAACGGAATACGTCCCCGCGTCATTCAATTGCACATTGCTGAGGGTTAAAGCCGAAGTAGTCGCTCCTGAAATAGCGCCGCCATCAGTCAAGTTAACCCCATTTTTCTGCCATTGATAAGAAAGAGCCGAAGAACTGACGGCAGTGACTGTGAAGGTGGTGTTAGAACCTTGAAGCACGGTCTTGCTAACGGGCGCACTGGTAATGGAGGGAACATTGGTTCCAAAGACAACCTGGTCCACCCACGCCGCATCATTGGGCGCGAACGCGAAGGTCCCCTTTGAGAAGCTCCATCGCAGGGTATTGGCGCCCGAGGCGAGATTGAGACTGACTTGCTGCCAATCAGTGCTTCCCGCGATGCTCCTTTGCTGCACGCCATTCGCCGGAGGACTTCCACCAGAAGGAGAGCGGCCCAGGCCCATTTACAGTGGTTTGGAACCAGGATTGCTGATTGGGGCCGAGTGGCGGGCTTTGGGCTGCGTCAACGCCATCGTGAGTAACTAGAGTTTCATCGAAAAACGAAGCATCACCTCCCGTTGACCAGGAGAGATTGGTGGCGTCGAGGGCTTCGGGAAGGGCGTCAGGAGCGGAAACTGCGAAGAGCGCCGTGACAGTCTTGCTGCGGTCCATGGTGAGAGTCGCAGGGTTCGTTGAGGCGCTGAGGTCGCCGCTCCAGCCGATAAAGGTGAAGCCAGCGTTGGGGGTCGCGGTGAGTGTGACTGCTTGGAGGTATGAATATTGAACCAGCGAAGGAGAGACACCAACAGTGCCGCCTGAGGCCGAAATCGTAAGCCTCGGTTGGGCGGAGGCTGCAGAGGTTGGATCAGTTCCATCCAGGTATTCGTCGTGATTGTTGACTCTATCATTATCAGCGTCCTTGGTTCCTAAATCGCGTAGATGCCCGAAATAATGATACTCCCACAAATCGGGGAGGCCATCGTTGTCGCTGTCCGCCAGCGGATCGGCATAAACGGTGGCAGCGACCTGATCGACCCAGTACGCATCAAATCCCTGGTTGCCTTCGAAGCTTTTGGCGTAGGACCACCGGATAACGTCAGTGCCCGCGGGCAAGTAATAGGTGGCCTGGGACCAGTCGAAGTTTGGGACCTGGCCAGACTGCGCAACGCCATTGATTATAACGGTGAGGGTTCTGCCGGCAGAAGGGATGCGTTTCCACCAGAAGGTCAGGGTGCCATCAGCGGGCATATAGACCGTGGCTTCGAGCCAGGAAACCTGGTTATTGCCGAGCGGACCGTTCTGAGCGGCGGCCAACCCATCATAAGTGACCAGGTCCTGGCCAAACCAGGGCACGTCACCTCCGGAACGCCACGTAATGTTGGTGGTATCGAGAGTGTAGGGCAAAGGCAAGCTGCACACGGCGGTGACGCTCTTGCTGCGGTCCATCGTGAGAGTTGCCGGATTGTCTGGGCCAACGAGACTTCCGCTCCACCCGACGAACTGGAAGCCCGCATGGGGAACAGCGGTGAGGGTGACTTGTTGGCCAAGCGTGTATTTGTCGAGATCGGGTGAAACAGTCACAGAACCGTTCAGGCCGGCTACGGTCAAGCGCGGGCGAAGGCCGACGCCGTTGGTGGGGTTGGTGCCATCGAGAAATTTCTGGAGGTTGGAAATGCCATCGTGCAAAGGGGCATCGCTGCTGGCGGTGACGTTTGTGACACTGCCGAAGTATTTGATTTTCCAGGAATCGGGAAGACCGTCCCCCACAGAATCCCAGAACAACATGGCCGGGGCGCTCGTCACGCTCCCGCTGCTGTTTGCCACGACGACTGAATAGTTTCCCTCACTTGCCGCAGAGACATTGGTGAGCAGCAGACTGTCCGCGGTGCCCCCCCCGATCGTCGCGCCGTTAAAACGCCACTGGTACGTCACCGACAGCGTGTCGGCGACGACGACCGAGAAACTTCCATTCTGTCCTGCGCTGACGACTTGAGAGACGGGGTTTCTGAGAATGACAGGAATGGCTGTAACTTGCGGGCTCTGTGACACGAGATTGCCAGGTAAATCGTAATCTAGACTGACTTGGCCACAAAGACTTCCAGTGAGGAAGAACGGAAGGATCGTCCGCAATATGGTAGCGCCCAATTTGACATTCATTATGCCTACGGAATTCTTTGTCGAATTTCTGAAGCCCACTGGAGCTGACTTTTGTTCGCACGTTGGCATGATCAACTACCCGCATCGGGCGAGGAGCCAGCATCAGGCGAGGCGCCGGCATCTGGTGTCTGGGGTCCGGGACTGTTGGCAGAGTTGGAACCGGGGCAGGGAGGATGCCGGTAAACTTTATGTCCGAGTTTGTTCCAATCGCCTTGTCCAGGATAGATATCGTTTGCATGTTGCATAAAATCGGATACCCATTTCGTGCCGTTGAACATTTGCATGTGGCCTGAGGAATATCCACCGTCGCCTTTGTCGAATACGATAACGTCACCGCTACTGTAGTCTGTGCCTGCGTCGGGTACCTCTGTGAATCCTAAATTCTGGAGGGCTTCTCCGAACTGATATGCGTGACGCGGCCGATTGCCCCTTGGCAAACCGCAACCCTTGTCGACTGCGTTCATGGTGCTATTTAGGTGATCGACAGCATTTTGGACATTGAAGGAAGTACATCCCGCATCATCGAGACCCAACGGATCGCCGATCAGCAGAGGTTTGTTTTTGACGTATGCATAAAGATTATACCCTGCCTTTTCCTGAAGAGGATCGCGGCTTAGCCATCGACCCGAGTCGGTGCTCAGCGCCCGGAACAGCGTAAGATTCAGGCCCGAAGGAGCGTGGACGAAATAACCAGCAAATCCGCTCGTGGCCTTAAAATTTTCTTGAATGGAGGTCTGAACCCCGAATGGCCCATAGTTATAACGAGTCGCGATAACACCGGCCGAATCCAGAGCCTCGCGAATACTCCCCAGTTGATCCTTCGTGAAATAGTAATTCGTGGTAACGCCGCCCGTGAGTGCTTCACCTTGCGCGAACAATCGCCTGACAACCTTTAAACCGCCCGCGTCACGCAACTCGCAAATTTCTCCGCCGCACCAGAGAAGGGAAGTGGCGCTAACAACATTCCCATTTTGCTTCTCGACTATGCCTATTCGTCGTCCGAATCCGTCGTAAGTAAATTCGGTCCGGTTCGTTCCTCTTATGATTGTCCTCAACCGAGCTGCGGCGTCCCACTCGTAAGAAACGGCATTGGGCGACTCTGAGGAAGAAACCAACTGGTTCAGCGTACTGTAATTGAAATCTCGACGCGCACCGTTTAGGTCTTCAAACAGACGGTTCCCAACGAAGTCATAGCCATAACTGTAAGTTAGCGAGCCAGGGCCTGGGTTTACCTGGACTGATAAAAGTTGATCAGCAGCATCAAGGACGATGTCCCATACGTTGGTCATCGTTCCCAATTCCTGAACCCAGTTTGTAATGTTGCCGACTGGATCATAAGCGTAATTGAAACGCGAGATGACCGAAGTATCGGGCCTGGTGTGGGTGATTCGCTGTAAACGTCGATTCCCAAGATCACCAAAATAATCGAAGTGACTCTTCTGACCGGTGGGGTAAACGAGATCGCTCACTCGCGTGCTTGCGCCCTCATAGGCGTAGACAAAGCTGCCCAACGCGTTCACGACGTTCGTAATGCGGCCCATGGAGTCGAAGGCATAGTTTTGTCCGATTCCAGCAATGGTCCGATTGGTTCCTCGTCCAAGCGCGTCATATTGGTACGTCACCAATGCGTTGTTCCACGTTGCCAACACGGACGAAACCTTTAGAGCTCCCAAAACACCGGCTGGATAGTAAGTCCACGTCGTTGTGCCACCACTGTCCAACAGAGTTGTCATGCGATTGTAGTTCACGTCGTACTGGCAAGTAACCGCGGCCGTGGGAATCTGCGCATTGGGATAGGAAACGCTCCGCAGATTGCCATCAAGATAGTATTCCAGGAGCTTCACCTGGCGTTTCTCGTCTGTAATCGATTTCAAGCGGCCGGTGGCGGGGTCGTAGGTGTAAGTTATCTGCGAGCCATCAGGGAGTTGTTTGGCGGTCTTTCGACTCTGAATGTCATATTGAAACGAAGTCATTCGTCCCATTGGATCGGTGATGCTTGTAAGAGCACCACACTCGCACCAGCCAAACCGGGCAATTCGATTGAGGGGATCCTTTATTTCGACTAGTTGTCGAAGGCTATTCCAGGTGTAATCTGTGCGGCGACCGAGCCGATCGCGGGCAAAGGAGCGGTCCAGGCGGTTATATCCAAACTGTTCGTAGGTCCCGTCTGGAAATGCGATCAAAGTGACACGATCCAAAGCATCGTAATCGAAAGTTGCGCTAAAACTCTCTGGCGGAGTGAGCGTTCGAACACGCCCAAAAGCATCGTATGTGAACCGGGTACTGTCGTTGGTGCCCGGCAAGGGTCCGTCAATCATGAGCAGGAAGCCGTTGGAATCATAGGATAACGTCGTCGTTTGGTTAAGCGGGTCCGTGAACGAGGTGAGTTGTCCCCGGGCGTTATAGGCAAACCGATTTGACTGGCCGGCAGCATCGGCGTACGTGAGCGGTAAGTGCTGGTCATTCCAGGTTATCGTCGAAATGCGGTCAGAAGTTGATGGACCGGTTTTCTGCTGCACCTCGATAAGGTCGATCAGATTCGTCGCATAATTATAAATCGTGGTTCGACCAAGCGGGTCAATAACGTTGGTGAGATAGCCCTGCGCATTGTAATAGGTTTGCAAAAGCTGAGGCGTGCCGTCGGACAGAACTCGGAGAATTTTTTCGGGGCGGCCACCAGTTCCTGCATAGTATGGGTAGGAAGCATAAGGCTGCCCGCCAACCAAACCTGGATAATTAAACCAGATGCGGTTCTCCAGAGGCTCCTTTACGGCCTCAAGGATCGGAGTAATTAGGTAACTGGAATCGGTAAACCAACGATAATTGCGCGCAACTTTGATATCATCAGGACCCACCTTCATGGCTTTTTTATCCCAGTAATATGAATTGCGGAACTGCAGTCGCGCGTCCTCTGCACTGAAAGGAACATTGATTCCACCAACATTGATAGTTGTGGGCAGGGGTGGACCGAAAGGCGGGACATCGATCGGCTCGATAAAATGGACCTTTTCGCTATTTCCGTCTGGATCAGTAGCGGTCAACGAGTAATCGTAAGAAGCGACTGGAAAGGCCCGGTTATTTGTAAAGGTCGTGGTTCCGTACGGCGTCGTCATCGAGGTCAGAAACTCGTTTGTGTCATAAGTGAAGGTTGTGGTCAGGCCGAGCACATCGGTCACGCTGCTCAGCTCATTGGAATTGCCACCATAGGAAAACGCGGCAAAGCGTCCGAACGGGTCGGTGATCTTGGTCACTTTCCAGATATCGCCGGGCCAGTTGTGTTCGAACGTCGTGACTTGGCCGATGGCATCGGTGATTGCGACGATGCGAAGATTGGAATCATATGTAAACGAAACGGTATTGCCGGCGGGATCGAGCGCCTGGGTCAAAAAAGAGGGGCTCAGGATCCCTCCCGTGCCGTACAACTCCTGCGATCCATCGGCTAAAATTCGCGTGCAGAGGACGCCGTTGGTGCTAATAATTAACCTGGCAAAACTGCGGTCGTTGGGCGCGCTGGAGGTATAGCGTTGGCGCCAGGTCACTTCAGCATAAGCCAACCAGTTAATGCTCCAGATTCGGCCGACGTTCGAAAAAACGGGTGGACCGACAGGCTTGCGGTCATCCAGATCATTATAGGCAATACTGGTGAAGACCGAGGGCCCGACCGGAGGGCTGTAACCGACCGGAGAATCCTGCACCCGCAAAGCGGCAACCTGGTGATGGAAAGTGTAATACGGCATTCCGCCACAGTTCGGGCCGTCACCTCCGATATTGGGCGAGCATGGGCTTACCGATTGGCTGAGTGGTTGCTGTCCGTGCGCGCCGTCGCGGCCAAATATTCCGCTGGCTTCCTGGTCCGAGACGGCTTGCCACCCTGTCGCCAGTGACCCGTTCGGAATCAGAAAGTAACCGCTTGTCTGAGCATCCAGAGTCTCGAGCGAAACCCAGCCTTTGAATTGCATCGAACGATCTTCTAGCAGGTAATATCCGTTGGTTTGATCCAGGAGCGCCGAGAAATGACCCGACGACAGATGGATAATTGCGGGGGTCGGAATCGGTGCGCGAGCAGGGCGGCGACCCGCAACCAGATCCAGCTTGTAAGCATCTGCGTATTTTTGTAATTGCGAGAGTGAAATCCCGGTCGCGATGTAATCGTCCGTAACATCGTTGAGCCTGATGGGAGTGAATGGCTGCTGCCGGTTTTGCAGAATGCAGTAAAGCGCCACAGGCCCGCACATGACGTTCTGAGCCGGCTTATGCTTTAGCAGCCAAACCGCTTGCCGGGCCCGCAACACTTTCGCCTGAATCACTGGATTACCCGGTCGCAGCTCCTGCTCCCCAATTAACCTCGCAAGTCGGTCCGCCTTGCCCAAGCCAACGTCAGCGTCGAGGAGATGAGAAAGGACTTCATTGGCGACTTCGATAGCACCGGGCTCGCGGCGATCCTTCAGTTCGTCCCACAGCTTGTCCCAACCAGTGACAGCCTCGGCGAACCAACCTTGCTTGAATTGGCGTCGCGCAAGTTCATGTTTAAAGGCCGGGGCCCAGCGAGATTCAGGCTGGGCTTTGATGAAGACTTGAAGCGGAGTGGTATCGTACGGCGAGGTGCCGGTCTGCAATGCGCGCAGAGTGCTGACGACGTGCCGATTGTCCAGGTTGGTCAGCGCAGGAGTTTTGCTCGAAAAAATGTTCTTTAGTGCACTCAGGGCGGATTGGGACTTGCCCGGATTTACTGGCACAATGCGTTCGGGGAACAGACGAAGTATTCCGATTTCGTCATCGGAAGGATTATCAGGTATCGGCTGGGCTTTAGAGGCTGGAATGAAGGCTGGCAGGGTGCGGTTTACCTGCACCTCCCGCGGCGTAAGCTCCAACCTGAGCTCCTCTGGCCTGACCGCAGCTTGGACAACGCGAGCGCTGACCAGGAGCAGGCAAATCCAAGCCAGCGCCCGCCGGGGACTCACGAGACGTGGATTATTCCTCTCTCCCATTCAGTGATCTCAAGACGGATTGCATAGTCCCTTTCGCACTCAACAACGAAAGTCGGCCCTTCACTCTCCGTCGTCTCCGGTGGATCAGCAGGCCTCGGGAGAAGTGTGCGATAGGGCAAGTTCAACACCTCAGCCCAATTTTGTCAAGAACGGCGTTTGCTCCCCCCTCGGAATCTCGGAATCGCTCCGCCTCCCGTCGCCAACGCTCCGCTGCTTCCTCCGGCCCCTGCTGCATTCAGCCTCGCCTTGGCACGATCGATTCAAGTGAAATCGAGTCGCGGCGCGGAGCATTGTTCATCGCAAGGAATTCCGGCCCTGAAACCCGAGTGCTGCCCACGAGATCCGAAAAAGATCGACCGTATGCCGCAGCAGCGACATGCTCTTACCGCGAGGTTTTGAGGTTGCGCAACGCGTCGCGGACCTGCGCCGCTTTTTCGTAATCCTCCCGGCGCACCGCTTCGTCGAGGGCGTGCTCGAGTTTTTCCCGTTCCGAAAGCGGACGTTTGTTGTGAATCTCCTGGAGCCAGGATTCCAGCGAGTGAATTTCGCCGCTCTGCTCCATTAAATCCTGACGTGAATGTTGCCGATAGAAATCACGGATTTCATCGAGCCCGTCCTCGATGACTTCGACCGCCTCCTCGTGCTTGTCATCGCGCAAGGCCAGCATGCCTTTGGCCCGGATTCGCATCATCAACAATTGCGGACAGAATTGCTGCAGCGACCACACCAGGTCGTCTGACTCGGCGTATTCATTGACAAAACCGAACACTTCCAGATTGCGTTCGGTGTCGCGGATCACGCCGGCATAATCCTCCAGCTGGAACAAACAAATGTAGCGATGATGATACTGAATGGCTTCCTGCTGCAGCTTCGCGCAATCGTCGGCTTTGAGCGTGAAACCGTGGTCGCTGCCCCCATGCGTCCTTCGGTACTTCTCGAGCCTCGCCTGGTAGTGTTGGAACAGGGATTCGCGGCCGAATGGGCGCTTGCCGTCGGGCCGGCCCGTCGCGTTCATCTGGAGCAGGCCGAGGTCCACGCGCAATTGAATTCTTTCGCTGCCGTCTTTAACTTTGAACTTGCGGACGGCGACCTCCCCCGGCTGGTAATCCCATTGCTCCAGGAGGTGAGAGATGTCGAAATTCATGCGCTGCAAATATGGACGCCGCGATGCTCCAAGTCAACGCGCGAAGAGGATCCGGCGAAATCTTGTGTTCTCGGCCGCCTCCGGCCAACAATCACTTATGCGGTCGATTGTCCAGGTGACGGTCCACGCGACCCAGTTTCCGGAAAACGTAAGGCGAGCGCTGCTGAGTTCGTTGCGCACGCGCCGGGTCAACCACAAGTTTCTCTACGACGGCATCAAGCACACGCAGAAATGGCTCGCGTTGCACGGCGGCGGTCCGTCAGCCGGCGACAGAGCGCGTCCACGTGATTGGTTTGGGCTGCGGCGGCGGTCAAAAAGACGCGCAACTGCTGAAGCGGCTCAAGCGGGCCGGCAAAAAGCCGAGCTACACGCCCTGCGATGTCAGTGTGGCAATGGCCTTGATCGCTCATCAAACGGTTTCGGGGATCGTGAGCGCCGGGGATTGTTTCCCGCTCGTCTGCGATCTTGCGGAAGCGGACGATCTGGCTGCGGTTTTCGGGCGATCCGGTCCGCAGGGAGCGAGCCGGTTGATCACGTTTTTCGGGATGCTGCCGAATTTTGAGCCGAAGATCATTCTGCCGCGACTGGCTGCGCTGCTCCGCGCGAAGGACCGCCTCCTGCTCAGCGCCAATCTCGTTCCGGACGACGACTACGCCACCGGCGTCCAGGGCATCCTGCCGCAGTATGACAATGCGCTGACGCGCGATTGGCTGATGACATTTCTGATGGACCTGGGTATCGATGAGACCGATGGAGAGCTTCGGTTCGGCGTCGAAGAGTGCCCGCAGGGCACGGGTCTGAAACGCGTGGTCGCCGAGTTCCATTTTACCGAATTGCGCCGCATTCAGGTGACGAACGAACCGGTTGAATTTCGCCGCGATGATACGGTGCGTCTATTTTTCTCCTATCGCCACACGCCGAACCGCGTTCGCGAATTGCTCCGGCAATATGAAATGAAACCGCTGGATCAGTGGATCACGCCCTCGGAGGAGGAAGGCGTGTTCCTCTGTCGCCGCAGCGCCCAGGGCTGAGCTCGGATGCAAATTCCTGATGCCATGAGGATCGTCCTCCTCCTCGTCCTCGAAAAGTCCTGAAACCGACGAGGACGAGAACGAGCACGACGACGAGGAGGAGCGACATCCCTGCGATCAAGGCCAAAGTTTTTCAAGCACTTGCGTCGGACTCGAGAGCGGCCCTGCAGCGGTGAGCGGGCTGAATTCGCCCTTGACCAATCAGGAAGTTAAAATAGCTTTGCATCGAGCGAAGAACGAATTTCCGCCCGGAACAACAGGAGAGCGCCATGCCAACGAAGAAACTGCAGAAATACAAAGTGACCTTTTCCATCCAGGCCCCTGAAGCGCGCAACGTGAGGCTGGTCGGGGAGTTCAGCGATTGGGAGCACCATCCGATCGATTTGAAGAAGCTCAAAAGCGGCGAATGGAAGGCGACTCTCTCTTTGGGAGAGGGCAAATATGAATATCGTTACCTGGTGGACGGCCAGTGGCGTGATGACCCCCATTGCACCGCGCGTGTTCCCAACGCTTTCGGAGGCCAGAACTGCGTCTGTGTCGTGGCTTGATTGGCGGTGAAGTCAGGAGCCGCATGGGCGCGCAGTGGAAACAGGCCGGTCGAGTGGCCAACGCCACAAAACGCGGCCAGGTCATCGGCAAAATCGTTCGCGAGATCATGGTGGCCGCGAAACTGGGCGGGCCGGACTCCGATCTCAACGCGCGGCTTTACGCCGCGCTTGAGGCGGCGCGCAAGGCCTCGGTCCCGCGCGATACCATCGAGCGCGCCGTCAGGAAAGGCGCCGGTCAGACCGGCGAAAAAGTGAATTACGAGCTGGTGACCTACGAAGGCTTCGCGCCGCACAAGGTCCCGGTCATCCTTGAATGTCTCACCGACAATCGCAACCGTACCGCGCCCGAAATCCGTCATCTTTTTCGCGCCGGATCGCTCGGCGCGCCGGGCAGCGTCGGTTTTTTCTTTGATCGCATGGGCGTGGTCGAAGCCACGCATGCCGACAAAGCGCGCGATGCCGAAGCCGACGCGATTGAAGCCGGCGCACAAAACCTCGAGGCGCTCGAGGCCGATGAAATTCCGGAAGGCCGCATCGGGGCTCGTTTCATCACGGACATCAAGGATCTCGACACCGCTTCCAAATTCCTCGCCCGGGCCGGATGGAAAGTGAGCGCCTCGGAGTTGCGTTATCTGGCCAAGAATCTTGTCGAGTTGACCGAGGCGCAACGCAAGCAGGTCGCCGATTTTCTCAACCAACTGGATGACCACGACGATGTGCACCGCGTTTACGCAGCCATTCGATGAGCGGCGACCGGGGCGCTTTGTCCGCGCCGGATTGTTCTGCGCATGATGCGAAGACAATCGAATCGTCTGCTGGAACGGCCGGTGAGTGATCCGCGGTTATGGCCGCTTGATCCAAAGCTTGCTTTTCTGAACCACGGCTCGTTCGGCAGTTGCCCGTGGCCGGTTCTCGACTTCCAGCGCCAGGTTCGCGATCGTCTGGAGCGGCAGCCGATTCAGTTCTTAGTGCGTGAGCTGGAACGATTGCTGGATGAGGCTCGCGGCGCCTTGTCGGCGTTCCTGGGCGCCGATGCCGCCGACCTCGTTTTTGTGCCGAACGCGACGGCGGGGGTGAACACCGTGTTGCGGTCGTTGCGATTCAAACGCGGTGACGAGTTGCTGGTCACGAACCACGAATACAACGCCTGTCGCAACGCGCTGGATTACGTGGCTCAGCGGTCGGGCGCCCGGATGGTTGTTGCTGAGCTGCCTTTTCCGCTGGATGGCGCCAAACAGGTCGTCGACGCGGTGTTGAGTCGCGTTACTGAGCGAACGCGACTGGCGCTGTTGGATCACGTCACGAGCCAGACGGGACTCAGGCTGCCGATGGATCGGCTGGTCAGCGGGCTGGCCGGGCGCGGGGTTGATACGCTCGTTGACGGCGCGCATGCGCCTGGCATGGTGCCGCTAAACCTGCGGAGGTTAAGCGCGGCCTACTACGCGGGCAACTGTCACAAGTGGCTGTGCGCGCCGAAGGGGGCCGGATTTCTTTACGTGCGGCGCGACCGACAGAAGTTGATTCGCCCTCTCTCGATCAGCCATGGCGCGAACTCGCTCCGCACGGATCGTTCGCGCTTTTTGATCGAGTTTGGCTGGACGGGCACATGGGATCCGTCCGCCTGCCTGAGCGTGCCGCAAGCGCTGCGGTTCGTTGGGACGCTCCTGCCGGGCGGTTGGCCTGCGATTATGGAACGAAACCGGCAGCTGGCCCTGGCCGCCAGAGAAATCCTCTGCAACGCCTTGAAGATCGATCCGCCGTGTCCGGAGGAAATGATCGGTTCGTTGGCGTCCATGCCGCTGCCCGACGCGCCCACGAAGACGCCGCCGGCGTCACCCCTTTACCTGGATCCGCTCCAGGACCATCTGCTGGCAGGTTACGGGATCGAAGTTCCGATTATTCCCTGGCCTGCCTCGCCGAAACGCCTTCTTCGCGTTTCAGCGCAGGTTTACAACTCTCTGCCCCAGTATGGATCTCTGGCCGAGGCGTTGAGGAAAATCCGTTCATGGCGCTAGAGCTTCTCGGGCTCGTTCAATAAAGCGGCGACACGCGCCAGCAAACGTCCCGCCGCGCCGCCGTCGAGCACGCGATGATCGAAGCTGAGCGTCAGGTTTGCTTCGGTCACCGGCACGAACTGTTCTTTGGCCTCGTCCCAGCTGGGCACGCGCCGCCCTGCTCCCATGCCCAACACCAGAGTTTGTTCAGGCAGCGGAATCGGGGTGGCCCAGGTCAGTCCGAAGGTTCCGAAGTTCGTCACGGTGGCAATGGAACCGCCGGTGGCCTCCGCCGGCAGGCGCCGCTGCCGTCCAAGCTCGACCAACTCGTTGTAACGTCCGACCAGCTCCCTGAGCGAACGCTTGTCCGCGTTCCGAATGACCGGCACAAGCACGCCATCCTCCACCTCAACCGCGAAACCGACGTCAATCGCCGAAGGATGAACGATCTTGTTGCCGACCAACCGTCCCGCCGGCGCGCTGTTCTCAGACAACGCCACCGCCAGCGCGCGCAAGGCATACAGCGCCGGGCCGGACCTGGGATGGCTCGATTTGCGATGGATCAGCATCGCCTCGAGACAAACCGGCAGCGCAACCGTCGCCAACGGCCGGGTCCAGCTTCGACGCATCGCATCGGCCACGGCCACGCGCATGGTTGAGGCCGGACTCAATTTTTGCCTTTCGAGATGGGTCAGGAAGTTTTCGAAATCCTGAATGGTCACTCGCCCGGCGGCTCCGCTGCCGGCAATGCCCGCCAGATCCGCCGCGTGCAGTCCCAGTTCGGCCATTCGCGCTTTCATCCGCGGCGACATGTAGCTGGCACCTGCCGCATGCGCGGGAACCGGCAACCCGCGCACGGTCGGCTCGACTTTCGGCCTGCTTCCGTCCGGCGAAGTCCTGTTGCCGTCGTTGATCGTGGATTCAGTTTTTTGTTCCGTTGAAGCGGGGACATCCAACCCCGATCTCTCGGCCTCTTCAGCGCTTGCTTCCAGATAGCCCAGCACCGCGCCGACCGGATAACTCTCGTTCAATTTCACGGACAATTTCTCCACAAGCCCGCCGCAGGGCGAGGCCACGTTCATGGTGGCTTTATTGGTCTCCACCTCGATGATGTCCTGGTCGACATGGACCTGGTCGCCCACCTTGACCAACAGATGGATTACGGTGGCTTCGGCGATGGATTCGCCCAACTGCGGCATGATGATAGGCACTCGCGGCATAAACATTCAAAGGCGTAACAGGTTTCGCGCCGCGGCCGCGATGCTGCGGGCAGTCGGGCGGTGCGCGGCCCAGAGATTGGGGTGATACGGCACCGGTGTGTCCTTCGCGTTGAGTCGCTGGGGCGGAGCATCGAGCAAACCAAACCCTTCGCTGGCAACGCGCGCGATGACTTCCGCGGCCACTCCACCCCACGGCCACGCCTCGCCGACGCAGAGCAAGCGGCCGGTCCGGGCCACCGACGCCATGACGGTGTCGGTATCGAGCGGTTTCACCGAACGCAGATCAACCACCTCAATTTCCGTCCCCTCGCTCGCCAGTTCTTCAGCGACCGCGAGCGCTTCGTGCACCATCGCGCTATACGCCACGATGGTCAGGTCGCGCCCCTCGCGCGTAATGCGGGCCTTGCCGGTCGGCATGGCTTCGGTAGGCAATGTGTCGGCCTTCAGATGATAGTA
>QHPW01000422.1 GCA_003219675.1 Verrucomicrobiota bacterium | reverse complement strand
CCTTCAAGGAAGTCGGCAAGGAATGGGGCTTTTCCGACGAAGGTGTTTCCCACGGGATGGCGTTGGCGGACCTGGACGGCGACGGAGACCTGGACGTGGTGGTTAACAACCTGAACGGGCCGGCGGGCATTTACCGCAACGAGAGCAATGCCCCTCGCGTGGCGGTACGGCTGAAGGGCCGGCCGCCCAACACGCGTGGGATCGGAGCGAAGATATGGTTGTATGGCGGGGCGGTGCCGATCCAGAGCCAGGAGGTGATCTGCGGGGGCAGGTATTTATCGAGTGATGATCCAGTGCGAGCGTTCGCGGCGGGAACCCCGAGCAACGAAATGCGGATCGAAGTGCGGTGGCGCGCCGGGAGACGCAGCGTCGTCAATGGGGTGAAGGCCAATCGGATTTATGAGATCGACGAGGCGGGCGCTGCGGCGATGAGGGAAGAGCCGAAGCGCGAAGCGAAGCCCGTGTTCGAGGACGTGAGTCAACTGATTCAGCACGTGCATCACGAAGAGGCGTTTGATGATTCTCAGCGGCAGCCTTTGCTGTGGAAGAAGCTCAGCCAGTCGGGCCCTGGAGTGGCGTGGTATGATGTGGACGGTGATGGATGGGAGGATTTGATCGTCGGTAGCGGCAAAGGAGGCGTTCTGGCGGTTTATCGTAATGACGGACGGGGCGGTTTTCAACGAATGAGCGGCGCGCCCTTGGCACAGATCACCACGCGGGATCAGACCGGCGTGCTGGGTTGGCGCAAAGGGCCGGGCCAGACTGTGATCCTGGCCGGTTCGGCCAATTATGAGGATGGTTTGGCGCTGGGGGCCAGCGTGCGGCAGTATGATCTGGCCGCCAGAACAATCGACGACCGGCTGCCCGGACAGTTGTCCAGCACCGGCCCACTGGCGCTGGGCGATGTGAACGGCGACGGACAGCTGAGTTTGTTTGTGGGCGGGCGCGTCATCCCGGGACGGTATCCTGAAGCCGCTTCGTCGATGCTGTTCCGGTGGCGGGAGGGGAAGTGGGGGGTGGACGTGGAGAACACGAAACGCTTCGAGAAAGTGGGTTTGGTTAGCGGGGCAGTGTTCAGCGATTTGGACAACGACGGGAGGCCGGAGATGATTTTGGCCTGCGAATGGGGACCGATCAAGGTCTTCCACAACGAAGCCGGGCGGTTCAAAGAAATGACCAGCGAACTGGGTTTGACCGGTTACACGGGTTGGTGGAACGGGATTACCACGGGAGATTTGGACGGAGACGGGAGATTGGACATCGTCGCCAGCAACTGGGGACGGAACACACGGTATGAGAGCCATCGGGCGCAGCCGCTGCGTGTTTATTATGGCGAAGCGGTCGGCGGCCTCGCACTGGTGCAGGCTTATTACGACGCGGAGATGAATAAAGTCGTGCCCGAAGAAGGGTTGGCTTTGGAAGCCAAGGGGTTGCCATTCATCCGCGAGCGCTATAACACGCATCGTGAATACGCGCAAGCGAGCGTGGACGAGATCCTGGGCGACTGGCTCAAGCGAGCGCGCGAACTGCGGGCCGGCACCCTTGAGACGGTGGTCTTCTTCAATCGCGGCGACCACTTTGAAATCAAACCACTGCCCGTCGAGGCGCAATTGGCGCCCGCCTTCGCGGTGTGCGTGGCAGATTACGATGGGGACGGCAATGAAGATGTGTTTCTGAGTCAAAACTTTTTTGCGATGGAATCCGACGCGACCCGATGCGATGCGGGGCGGGGATTGTGGCTGCGAGGGGATGGCCAGGGCAATTTGAGTGCGGTGTCCGGGCAAGAGAGCGGGGTGAAGGTGTATGGGGAACAGCGCGGCGCGGCACTATGCGATTACGACGGGGACGGGCGGGTGGACCTGGTGGTGAGCCAGAACGGGGCGGAGACAAAGCTCTATCACAATACCGGAGGCAAAGCGGGACTGCGGGTGAGGTTGAAAGGGCCTCCCGGCAATCCGCAGGGCGTGGGGGCACAGCTGAGACTGATCTTTGGTCAACGGCCGGGGCCAATGCGAGAGCTGCACGGAGGGAGCGGATATTGGTCGCAGGACAGCGCCGTTCAAGTCATGAGTACTCCTCAACCGCCCTCCCAGGTGTGGGTTCGTTGGCCAGGGGGAAAAACCATCACCACTTCGATCCCACCAGGAGCAAAAGAAATCTCAATCAATACCGACGGCAGTCTGGAAAAAATCCGGTGAAATGGCCCTTGCTCGCACGATTGCAGGCAACGCTTCATTTGACGCATGAAGCGGTCGCCGTTCCTCACAAAGAAAACGTGACCAACGCACCGCCGCCGAGCTTCAACAGTGACTTCGTGCCCGAGGCGCCGGAGTACAAAGGTGCCGGCTATCGGCCCGTCTCGGCTGAGACGACTTCCGCAGTCCAGAACCGTTAGAGCAATTGCCGGAATAAATTTCCGAATCGGAAAACCACTTTTGGCAATCGCCATAGCCGGGGCACGTTACGGTCCGATAAAGTCCTGGCCGCGCGCGAGAGATTCTCGCGGGATTCGCGGCATTTCCAGGTCCCTGATCCAGGCGTTGTGGCCGAACCAGGTCGCCGGTACGGTTGCCAGGTCGGCGTTCGGATCGACGAGTTGTTGATGCGGCCGGCCATTGAGCGACACTGCGGTTGAAGCATGCACGGCCGGGCGACGTCCGTACTCCTTTTGCCACAGCTCGGCGACACGCCGTGCATATCGTCTGAGATAGAATGCCTGGAGGCTGATATGGAGCGATTTTGAGAAGGTGAGGTCTTTCAGGCTGTTCCACCAAATATAGGGAACTCGCTCGGGATGGTCCTGAGAATCGAAAATACAGGCTTGAGGGAGCATGTCCCTGCCTTCCACGCCGATGTCGCCGATGCAGACAACCAATGGCTCGCCACCCGAGTAAACTTCCGAAGAGCGTCTCTGGTCGCGAGTGTATTCTCCGTGTTTCCAAACAGTCCTGTCGATCCGGCGCGATTGTTTGCCTGATTCATCAAACAAGTTTTCATCCTGGATCAACAGGAAAGGAACAGAACGGTTGCGTTCCCCTTCCAGAGCGAAGGGCTCCATCGGCCGCAAAAGGGGAGCCATCACGCCGTTTTCATCGCGCGCATGAAGTCTCCGGAGCATCGTCAGAAGGTCGCCACGAGACTTTCTGGCTTCCTGCGGTTCCAGTTCATTTCGTTCGAGCTGTTTCATTCGAGAAACGAAGGCGTCAAGCGTCGCGGCTTCCTGCCGGTTGCCTCCGGCCCGCAGCCCCGCCAGGACCGGTTCGAGAACCCGCGAAAGGGGCAAGGTTCGACGCACGAATTGTGGCTGCCGCCCATAAAGCTCCTGCCAGACGCGCTCCAGGCGTTCCCGTGATTCCGCCTCGGTGCGGACAGTATCTGAACCGCCAAGCGGATTGTAAACGACACGCTCTCCAATGATCGGCTCAAGCAGGACCACAATTTCCGGAAGCTGCGACCAGTTGATTCGACCGGGTGTGACTCTGCGATAAATCACCTTGTCTCCGCGCCATTCGTTCCAGTTGATCCGCGTGTGGCCCGCCTCATCACGCGAAATAATCGCCGTATCCTGGAGGAAAAGTTGATGAGCGAAGGCATGGCGCATGTCCGTTTTCAATCGCCAACTGAAGCTTTGTCCCTCATAAGTAATTCGGCCGTCGCCAGGGATCCAGTAGTGACGAGCCGGCAACAGCGCCTGCCAGAGGAGCCAGACGACCACAAAGGGTGCGACGCAGGATCCGAGGCCATGGTGTTCCTGGGCCTGCGCGTGAGGTTTG
This sequence comes from Verrucomicrobiota bacterium, assembly GCA_003219675.1. GTDB lineage: Bacteria > Verrucomicrobiota > Verrucomicrobiia > Limisphaerales > AV2 > AV2. Next base: position 11,975 of record QHPW01000422.1, on the reverse strand, counting down.
CTGGCCTTTAGCTTCCAGCCCAACGAAGCGCCGATCAACGGGAATAAAATGGCTCCGGCGGCAAACCAATTCCAGTCCGGCTTCACCAGATAAGGCCGCCGAAGCCAGTTCCAAAACCGTTCTGGCCAGTCCGCATCCAGAAAGATCAAGGCTGTGGTGACGCCCAGCAGTGGAAACCAGCCAATGTCATCAAAAATGAGGAAATGATTCGTCAGGTGGAAGAGCACCATGAGAAGCATGCCGAAAATCCGCGTTCGCCGGATCAACAACAAAAATCCGATAGACAGATCGAAAAGCACGCCGGCATAACTGATAAAGAACGCGAACCCGGCACTATGCAGGATTCCCTTGACGAATTCGACCTGTGCCGGAGTCAGATACGGTTCGTAAGGCGCTGTGACCTGGGCCTTCGCGAGGAACCACCGCACCGGCACCGCGTCCAACAGCCAGTCTGCGTTCAGCTTGGCAACCCCGGCGTAAAAGTACGCGATCACCAACTGCCCGCGCAAAAGGAAGAGCGCCCAGTACGGAACGCTTTGCGGCGGGTTTCGGCCGCGGGCGAGCCAGGCGTCGACGCTGTATCTGCGCGCCGCCGGCATCCAAATCATCAAAAAGGTCACCAAAACCTCCAGGTAATAATGGCTTTGCCAGTAGGTTCTCGTCGATTCCACCACCCAGAGATACGCCCACGTCAGGAATGCCGCCGCGGCGGCGGCGCGGTACCAAAGCCCCAACGCCATGGTCACGCCCGCCAACGCCTGGATCGCTACCAGCGCGTAGATCCATGGAGCCGGGAACAGCGGCAACCATTCGAATCCTTCGTACGGAAAGTGAAACTTGATATCCGCCCCCGTGTAGTACGTTTCCAGGGAGGTGAGTCCCGTGCTGATTGCCGCAGGATTGGGTCGACACAGCGCGTACGCCTCCAGGGACATGACCAGACCCACGGCGAAACGAAACGCGGCCAATGAAGCTCCGCTGACCGGTTTTGCCAGGAGTGTCTGGAATCGCGCCCAATTGTCCGCAAGCGACGGGTTTCATTTCGTTTGAAGCTCCCGGGCCCTGAGCAAGCCGCGCTGGGCCGGCCCGAACTCTGGATGACGTTGTGTGATGTTCGTGAATTCAGAAACGGCCTCGTCTGTCTGCCCCTGGCTCAGATAGGCGGTCCCCAAGTTATAGCGCGCCTCTATGTAATCGGGATTGAGGCGCACTGCCTCGCGAAAGCACGGGATAGCCTCGGTGACATGTCCCTGGCGCGCCAGTGCGTTGCCGAGATTGTTGTGCACCGAGGCGCTCTCAGTAGAAATTTTCAAGGCTGCCTTGAAGTGCGCAATCGCCTCCTCGAACTTCCCGTCGGCAACCAGCAGGTTGCCAAGGTTGTCGTGAGCTTCCAAATAATCCGGGAACACCCGCAAGGCCTCGAGATATTGCTCTTCGGCGGCTTTCCGGTTGCCTTGTCTGGCGAGTGCGAAAGCAAGATTGTAGTGACCGTCTTCATCTTCCGGGTTCAGCTTCACCGCCTCCTGGTATTGAGCGACCGCCTCATCAACCTTTCCTTGAGCCAGCAACTGAGTTCCGCGATTCAGGAGGTCCGCTGCTCGGTCAACGTCTTTGGGTACCCCATCGTTGGCGGCCAACGCATTCTTTGATCCCGCAGGTGCGCCCGTCGATGCTTCGCCGGGGGCGATTGAACTGTTGGGACCAGGCCCGGAGTGAACGGTTTCCACTCGTTTCTTCCTGAGCAGGATCGACGAGGTTGCGAAAAGAGCCAGACCTGCGATCGTCACTGTTACCCACAACCAGGAGAACCGCAGCTTCTTTGCAGGCTCTTTCGTCGGGCCTTTCCCGATCGGGCGTTTTTTGCGGCGATCCATGAAACGCCGCCATTGTAATTCATTCCCGGTCCGGTTCAATGTTTCGCGCACTGATCCCGGAGCCATTCCTCCCGCGAGCCGGCCTTGGCAAATCACCGGTGCGAATCGTCTTGCCATCAAGCGCTCCGAAGTTAGCGTGGTCGTCAGACAACTTTGTGGCTTTGGCAGGCGAAGAAACAATTCCGGAACATCGTTTGCGATCAAAATCACAACACCTTCTTTTCAGAGGAACGTTCAACCTGGCCGGTGTCAGGGGAATCTTCCGGCATCGAACGCTGGATTGAACCCGGATCATTTCCCGCCGAAATGGGACTCACTCCGAGGAATATCCGGGCTGTATGGCTGGTCGCAGGAACAGTCGCCGGCCTCCTGCCGACCCAGGGCAGTTCGTTGAACTGGCAGAAGGGCATTAGTCTCCTGCCGCCGGAGGTCACTGCAATAGACTTCACAAACACGCTTTCACAGGAACGGGCCATGGCCAACGCCAACCTGATGAACGGTTCGCGCGTGGCGCTGGGGGATTACGACGGCGACGGTTTTTGCGACATTTATTTGTGCAATTTGAACGGAACGAATGCGCTCTACAAAAACCTGGGAAACTGGAAGTTCACAAATGTGACAGAAGCCGCCGGCGTGGCCTGCCCGAATCAGACTTCCACAGGCGCGGTCTTTGCCGACGTGAATGGAGACGGCTATTTGGATCTGTTGGTCACATCGATGGGCGGGCCGAATGCCTGCTTTTTGAATGACGGCCACGGTCATTTTACCAATGTCACCGCCGCGGCGGGGTTGGTCTCCAAGCTGGGCAGCACCTCGATGGCTTTGGCCGATGTGGATGGCAACGGAACCCTGGACCTTTATGTCGCCAATTACGGTTTGACCTCGATCCTGCGCAGCGGCGGCGCCCTCAATGTCTCTTACGTCAACGGCCAACCGGTTGTCCGCGGACGCTACGCACAGCGCGTCAAAATCATCCAAGGAACGATGTTCGAATTGGGCGAGCCCGACGCGCTTTATTTGAATGACGGAAAAGGCAGGTTCACACCGGTGTCATGGACCGATGGAACATTCCTTGACGAAGACGGAAAGCCGCTCTCTCAGGCTCCGTGGGATCAGGGATTGTCGGTGTTGTTTCGCGACCTCAACGGCGATGGTTACCCGGACATTTACGTTTGCAACGATGCGTTTACACCGGATCGCTGTTGGATCAACGATGGCCACGGGCATTTTCGCGCCCAACACCATTTGGCGCTGCGTTCCACCAGCTATTTCTCCATGGGAGCTGATGTTGCAGACATCGATCGCGACGGACACGACGATTTTCTGGTGGTGGACATGGCGAGCCGCCAGCACCGTTTTGCGCTGACCCAGAAAGGCAGCATGCATCCACAGCCGCGGCTGCCCGGGGACGTTGACAGTCAGCTCCAAATGCGGCGCAACACTTTTTTCCTGAATAGAGGCGACGGCACCTATGCGGAGATTGCGCATTACAGCGGTGTCGCCGGCTCGGAATGGTCGTGGAGCTGTGTTTTCCTCGATGTAGATCTGGACGGCTGGGAAGACATTTTAATCAGCAACGGTTTTGCTCATAACGTGGATGATGTCGATACCAAGGAGCGGATTAAACGGATGGGAAAACTCTCCCTGGAGGAAAGCCGCAAAACGCTTCTGCTTTTTCCACGCCTGGCAACGCCGAACATCGCCTTCCGCAACCAGCGCGATCTGACTTTCCGGGAAACAGCCAAGGAATGGGGATTCGATTCGGCCGAAGTGTCCAACGGAATGGCGCTGGCGGACCTGGACAACGATGGCGATCTCGATGTCGTGGTCAATTGTCTGAATGGTCCGGCGCTGGTTTATCGCAATGAATCTATTGCTCCCAGGCTGGCCGTCCGTCTGCGCGGCAAATCACCCAACACGCAAGGTATGGGAGCAAAAATCCACGTGTATGGCGGGCCGGTGACCCAAAGCCAGGAGGTGATTTGTGGCGGCCGTTATATGTCCGGCGATGATCCGATGCGGGTGTTCGCGGGCGGCACATCGACCAACCTCACGATCGAGGTGACCTGGCGCAGCGGGGCGCGAAGCGTGGTGTGCAATTGCCCGCCGAATCACATTTACGAAATTGACGAGGCGGGAGCCGTGCCGGCCCCGAGGAACGATCCACCCCGGGAAGCGAAGCCGCCGTCGATCTTTCAAGATGTCAGCGACCTGTTGCACCACCGACATTACGAAGAACAATTTGATGATTTCGCGCGCCAGCCGCTGTTGCCGAACCGGTTGAGCCAACTCGGACCGGGCATCGCCTGGTTTGATTTGGACGGGGATGGACGCGATGACTTGATTATCGCCAGCGGCAAAGGCGGGAGACTGGCGCTGTATCGCAACCACCCGCAGGAGGGCTTCAAACCACTCGAAGCCCCGGCGCTGAGCAGCCCGCCGACCCGCGATCAAACGACGGTGATTGGCTGGTCCCCCGCGCCGGGGATGACGTCTTTGCTCGTGGGCTTGGCAAATTACGAGGATGGTTCCACCAACGGTGAAATGGTGTTGCGCTATGATTCTCAAGGCGGAAGCTGGAAGGGCGCAGCCGGCCTGCGCGCTCAGATCGCCAGCGTCGGCCCGCTCGCGCTGGCGGACATGGACGGCGACGGCAATCCGGACCTGTTTGTGGGCGGGCGAGTTATTCCCGGACGTTATCCCGAAGCAGCCTGGTCCCATATTTTCCGCTATGACGGCCGGCAATGGCAATTGGACGCCGTGAACAGTCGTTCGTTGGAAAAGGTCGGTCTGGTCTGCGGTGCAGTCTGGAGCGACCTTGATGGAGACGGCTTTCCCGAATTGATTCTGGCTTGTGAGTGGGGGCCGGTGCGGGTTTTCAAGAATCAATCCGGCAAATTGCGCGACGCCACCGCAGAACTGGGTCTCGCGGACTACACCGGCTGGTGGACGGGCGTGACGACCGGTGACATTGATGGCGACGGTCGCCTGGACATTATCGCTGGAAACTGGGGACTCAACAGCCCTTATCAAGCCAGCCGCGAACATCCGGCGCGGCTATATTTTGGCAACTGGAATGAAACGGGCCGCGTCGATTTGCTCGAGACTTACGATGAAAAAGATTTGGGCATTGTTCCCCGGCGTGATTTCAGCGCTGTCTCGGCGGCATTGCCGTTTGTCCAGTCCAGATTCCCCACACACCTGGCGTTTGCGCAGGCCACGGTTGCCAGCGTGCTGGGCGACAGATTGTCGCGAGCTCGAGAACTTCAGGCGTACACCCTGGCGTCGATGATTTTCCTGAACCGCGGAGACCATTTTGAAGCTGCGGCGTTGCCGCGCGAGGCGCAGTTTGCGCCGGTGTTCGCAGTCTGCGTGGCGGACCTGGATGGCGACGGGCACGAGGATATTTTTTTGAGCCAGAATTTTTTTGCCACTCAACCTGAAACGCCGCGGCTGGATGGCGGGCGCGGTCTCTGGCTGCGCGGCGACGGCACAGGGAAACTGATGCCGGTGCCGGGACAAGAGTCCGGCGTGAAGATTTACGGCGAACAACGAGGCGCGGCTTTGTGCGACTACGATGGGGACGGGCGTGTGGACCTGGTGGTGACGCAGAACGGGGCGGAGACCAAGCTTTATCACAACGCACGCGCCAGGCCGGGTCTCCGCGTGCGTCTGAAGGGGCCGCCCGGGAATCCGACCGGAGTCGGAGCGCAACTGAGGCTGCGCTTCGGTCAACGACAAGGACCCGTCAGAGAGATTCACGCGGGGTCCGGCTACTGGTCTCAGGACAGCGCGGTGCAAGTGCTGGCCACGCCCGAGCCGCCAACGCAAATTCAGGTGCGCTGGCCTGGCGGCAAAGTCGTCGCCGGCCCGGTGCCCGATGCAGCCAGGGAAATTACCGTCAATCCGGAAGGTCAGATCAACGCGGTGCGTTAGTCGTGAAACTGGACGCTTCGTCCCGAGACCGGATTACCAGCCAATGCGACAGTCAACCGGCAACGGGCGCACTCGGAAATCCCGCTCGCCTCCAGCGCGCGGGAAACGCGCTCTCCTGTCCCGCGCCAGCCGGCTACGGAATACAATCCGTTCGCCCCGCAAATCACCCGGTTCGCCCCAAACGGTTTTCGGTTGTGGCCGGCTGGATTAGAATGGACTAAATTCACCGGCGAACCGTTTACTCCGAGCAGCCCATGCCCACGACGACCGAGAACGTTTCTCCCGGCGACGCCCCGCCGAAGAAAAGGTACGTCCGCGCCGTCGGGCCGCGGCTGAGGATCGTGCTGTTCGTGGTGTTTGCGCTGGTGGCGGTGTTGGGCGCGAACTCGGCATATCTGCTGAGCATCAAGTTGCTCGAACGGCTCACTCAACAGACCTACCAGAACTGGTTCTACATGGTGATGTTCGGCACCCATCTGGTGTTGGGCTTGTTGCTCCTCCTTCCCTTCATCATTTTTGGAACCGGCCATATCAGAAACGCTTTCAATCGGCCGAACCGCCGGGCGGTGAAAGTAGGTTACGCGCTGTTCGCCGTAAGCCTGGTTTTGCTTCTCTCCGGGATCGCGCTGATGCGGGTCGAAGGATTTGAAATCAAAAACCCCAACGCCCGCTCGGTGGCTTATTGGGCGCACGTCGTCACGCCGTTGCTGGCCGTCTGGCTTTATATCCTGCACCGGCTGGCCGGCCCGCGGATTCAATGGAGAGTCGGTCTCGGCTGGGCGGCGGCGGTCGGGGCAGTGGTTGTTGCCATGGTTTTCCTCCATGCGCAGGATCCGCGCAAATGGAACGTTGCCGGCCCCAGGGAAGGAACAAAATATTTCGAGCCGTCGTTGGCGCGCACCGCAAGCGGCAATTTCATTCCGGCGCGGACGTTGATGATGGACGATTACTGCCTGCAATGTCACCAGGACAATTACCGCGGCTGGTTCCATAGCGCGCACCATTTCAGTTCGTTCAACAACCCGCCGTATCTCTTCAGCATCAAGGAAACGCGCGCGGTGGCATTGAAGCACGACGGCAACGTAAAGGCTTCGCGCTGGTGCGCCGGCTGTCATGATGTGGCGCCTTTCTTCAGCGGGGCGTTTGACGATCCGGATTTCGATTTGCAAAAGCACCCGACTTCACAGGCCGGCATCACCTGCACTGCCTGCCACGCCATCACCCACATCAACAGCACGCGTGGCAACGCGGATTACACGATTGAGGAGCCGATTCACTATCCGTTCGCGTTCAGCACCAACCGGATCCTGCAGTACATCAACCGGCAACTGGTCAAAGCGAAGCCGGAGTTTCACAAGAAGACCTTTTTGAAACCGCTGCATCGGACGGCGGAGTTTTGCTCCACTTGCCACAAGGTCAGCATCCCGCAGGAATTGAACAAGTACAAGGAATTTCTGCGCGGCCAGAATCACTACGATACTTACCTGCTCAGCGGCGTGTCCGGCCACGGCGCGCGCAGCTTTTATTATCCGGAGAAGGCGGTGAAGAACTGCGCCGGCTGCCACATGCCGCTGAAGGAGTCGGAGGATTTCGGAGCCAACTTCTTTAATCCGACCAACACCGCGGCACGCTATGTTCACAATCACCTGTTTCCCGCGGCGAATACCGGCGTCGCCCACATCCGCGGCCGGCCGGACATCGTCAAAGCGCATCAGGAATTCCTCAAAGGCTGCGCGCGGGTGGACATCTTCGGTGTCAAGGAAGGCGGCGCCATCGACAGTCCGTTGACCGCGCCGCTGCGGCCGAAAGCGCCGGGGCTGAGACCCGGCCGGACGTATTTGCTCGAAGTCGTCTTGCGCACCCTGAAGCTCGGCCATCCGTTGACCCAGGGCACCGCGGATTCCAATGAGGTCTGGACGGACGCGAAAATCACGAGCGGTGGCAAGGTCCTTGGGCGCAGCGGCGGGCTGGGCCCTTGCAACGAAGTCGATCCCTGGGCGCACTTTGTGAACCTCTACATGCTCGACCGCGACGGCCACCGCATCGACCGACGCAATCCGCAGGACATTTTCACGCCGCTTTATAACCATCAGATTCCCCCCGGCGCGGCGCAGGTGGTGCATTACAGTTTCACGGTTCCCGAAAATCAAAGCGGATCGCTGACCGTCGAGATCAAGCTCCAATACCGCAAGTTCGACGCCGTTTACATGAACTACGTCTTCGGAACGAATTACACTGCCGGCGCGCCGTTGACAGTGACCAATGATCTCCCGATCACGACGATCGCCGAGGACAGGATGACGTTTCCGGTTGAAGGCGATGTGAAATCCGAAATCCAAAATCCGAAATCCGAAATCGCGGAATGGCAGCGCTGGAACGATTACGGCATTGGTCTGTTGCTCGAAGGCGACCGGGGGAGTGAAAAGGGGGAGCTGATTCAAGCTTCGCAAGCCTTCGCGCAGGTCGAACATCTGGGTCATGCCGACGGCCCGCTGAATCTCGCCCGTGTTTACTTCAAAGAAGGCCGGCTCGACGATGCTGCCGCTGCGCTCCAGCGCGCCGTGAGGTTTGATCCTCCCGCGCCGCGCTGGACGGTCGCCTGGCTCACCGGAGTGGTGAACAAACAAAACGGCTTTCTCGACGAAGCCATCAACCAGTTCCGCAGTATTCTGGAAGACCGCTATGCCGAACTCGGCCGCCGCGGCTTCGATTTCAGCAAGGATTACGAAGTGATCAATGAACTGGGCCAGACTTACTTCGAGCGCGCGAAGAAGGAGCGCGGCAATCCGGAGCGGCAAAAGGAATTGATGAGGAAAGCGGTCGAGCAGTTTCAGAAAACACTGACGCTGGATTCGGAAAATTCGGCGGCGCACTACAATCTGGCGCTGATCCACGCCCAACTCGGCGACGAACAGGAAGCCGCTTACCACCGCAAGGAACACGAAAAATATTTGGCCGACTACAATGCCGCCGACCGCGCCATCAGCATCGCCCGCCGCGCCAGTCCCGCCGCCAACCAGGCCGCGCAGGCGACGGTGATTTACCCGCTCCAACGGCGGGGCGCGCCCGGGTTCCCCCTCGAAATCGCGGTGAAGACGGTTTTATCCGCCCAATGAGTTTCCTGGTTTTCGCTTTTTCCAGGGACGCCCGTCGATAATACTGAGCCCGATCCAATGATTACCTACACAACCGGCAACGACCTCGACCTCGATGCTGTCATCGAGTTGTATCGCGCTTCGACTTTGGGTGAACGCAGGCCTGTGGACGACCGCGGGCGAATGGCGGCCATGCTCGCAAATGCCAACCTGGTCGTCACCGCCTGGGACGGCGATCTGTTGGTCGGCATTTCGCGCGCGCTGTCGGATTTTTGCTATATCACGTACCTGTCCGATTTGGCGGTCCGCGTTTCGCACCAGAGAAGAGGCCTGGGCAAGGAATTGATCCGTCGCACTCAAACGGCCGGCGGGCCGAAGACAACCCTGCTGTTGCTGGCCGCGCCCGCCGCGGAAAAATACTATCCGCGCATCGGTTTCACTCACCATCCACAAGCCTGGCTGCTGCCTCCGGGCGATTCCGTGAAATAATTTCCCGGCCCCGCTTTTTTCGGCTCATTTCAAAGCCCAACAAACTCGATGAACAACAATCCGGCTCCGCCGCCTGACGAACACGAGGAACTGGTCCATGCCGATGACGCGATCATCGGCAAAGCCGTGCGCGGGTCAGTGGTTGTTGCCGTCGCAATGGCCGTCGTCGTCATCGGCGTTGTTTTCATTCTAAAACGCCAACCTGCTCCGTCGCCGCAACAGATCACTCAAATCAGCGCGCCGACGGTTCCGGGCAAGCCCAATGCTGAAATCCCCGCGGTCAGGTTCACCGACGTGACACGTGAAGCCGGCATCACCTTCGTCCACAACAACGGCGCTTACGGGGAAAAACTGCTGCCGGAGACGATGGGCGGCGGCGTGGCTTTCTTTGACTTCGACAACGACGGGGCTCCCGATCTGTTGTTCATCAATTCGACTTACTGGCCCTGGCATGTTCCAGAGGGCGCGAAGCCAACGACGCACGCCCTGTATCACAACGACGGCAAAGGCCGCTTCACCGACGTAACGGCCGGTTCCGGACTCGACGTGAGTTTCTACGGCATGGGCGTGGCCATTGGCGATTACGACAACGACGGACTGGAAGACGTGTTCATCACGGCCGTGGGCGGCAATCACCTGTTTCACAACGAAGGCAAAGGGAAGTTCAAGGAAGTCACGAGCCTTGCCGGGCTCGGGACCTCAACTCAGGACTGGAGCACGTGTGCGGCGTGGATCGATTACGACAACGACGGCAAGCTCGACCTGTTCGTCGGCAATTACGTCAAATGGTCCAGGAAAATAGACGCCGAAGTGGGTTACAAAATCGACGGGCAAACCCGCGCCTACGGTCAGCCCAATAATTTCGAGGGTACGTTTCCGTCTCTCTACCACAACGAAGGCAATGGACGTTTCAACGATGTCTCCGCGCAAAGCGGTGTTCAGATCAAAAATCCTTCAACCGGCGTGCCGGCGGCCAAAACCCTCGGTGTTGCGCCCGTGGACCTGGACGGTGACGGCTGGATTGACCTGGTGGTGGCGAACGACACCGTGCCGAACTTTGTTTTTCTCAATCAACGCGACGGCAGGTTCAAGGAGATTGGCGCCCTGTGCGGCATCGCCTTTGACAGCTTCGGCAACACCCGCGGGGCGATGGGCATCGACGCCGCGCGCTACCGCAACGACGACAAACTCGGCATCGCCATCGGCAATTTCGCGAACGAAATGACCGCCTTGTACGTGGCGCAAAACGCGCCGACGAATTTTGCCGATGAAGCCATCACGGAAGGCATCGGTCCCGCCAGCCGGCTCCTGCTGAAGTTCGGAGTTTTCTTTTTTGACTACGATCTGGACGGCTGGCTGGATCTGCTCAGTGCGAACGGACATCTCGAAGAGGAAATACAAAAAATCCAGCAAAGCCAAAGGTACCGCCAGCCGGCGCAGCTGTTTTGGAATGCGGGCGGGGCCGGGCAGGGCGGGTTCCTCCTCGTTCCGCCCGAAAAATGCGGCGGGGATATTTCTCAACCTGTCGTCGGTCGCGGTTCAGCTTATGCCGACATCGATGGCGACGGCGATCTTGACGTGGTGGTGACCCAGATCAACGGTCCACCGTTGCTGCTGCGCAACGATCAGCAATTACGACATCATTGGCTGCGTTTCAAACTGGCGGGCACCAGGTCGAATCGCGACGCCATCGGCGCCTGGGCGCAGGCGCGTGTTCACAATCGGACCCTGTCGCAACAGGTCATGCCCACGCGCAGTTATCTGTCCCAATCCGAATTGCCGGTCACCCTCGGTCTCGGCAACGTTCAGCAACCTGATGAAGTGACGATTGTGTGGCCCGACGGAAGCAAACAGAAGCTGGAGTCGGCGCGGGTCGATGCAACCACAATCGTTCAACAATCCCAATAATCCCCGGTCATCCAACGGATTGCCAAATTTCCTTGCCCGCTTTATGGTTGTCGAAAATTCTTTGTCACAGCACCAGCCCAAATTCTATGGACCACTACATCGAACGGGTCGTTGACCTCCTCCCTCCTTCACTCATCCGCATCTACAACATGACCGTGGACGAAGCGCGCCGGCGCGTGCTTTCCGGCAAGCCAGAAGCTGTCCGCAGAATCGACGGTTCCTTCGCGCTGCTTGCCCGTGATGGTAAAATCGTCCGCATGGCCCGCTCGCTCGACCGGCCGATGCGCTATTTCCTCGCCAAACGCGCCGAAGGACCCGCGCTCATCGTCGCGGACCGCATCGACGCCATTTACCAACAGCTCAAAACCGACGGGCTCGATGGCCAGTTCCATCCGAGTTACACTCGCATGGTGCCGGCGCATTACGTCGTCGAAATTCAACTCGTCGGCTGCCCCGATCCCGACCCGACCTATATCCGCTTCTTCGCGCCGCAACACGACGCGTTGCCGGCCGACCTGGACGAGATTGGCCGGCGTTACATCGGCGCGCTTGCAGACGAAATCGCCAAGTGGTTGCTGCAAATCTCCAACGACACTTCCAGAAACACCCCTCACCCGGCCTTCGGCCACCCTCTCCCCTCATCCGATGAGGGGAGAGGGAAGGGAGAGGGGAG
>QHPW01000098.1:4721-19506 GCA_003219675.1 Verrucomicrobiota bacterium | reverse complement strand
TGGTGGACAAGGAAAACACCACCATCGTCGAAGGTTTCGGCAAGTCCTCCGAGATTCAGGGGCGGGTCAACCAGATCCGTCGCCAGATCGAGGAGACCACATCCGACTACGACCGCGAGAAATTGCAGGAACGGCTGGCCAAGCTGGCCGGTGGCGTGGCGGTCATCAACGTCGGCGCGGCGACCGAGACGGAAATGAAGGAGAAGAAAGCGCGCGTCGAGGACGCGTTGCACGCGACTCGCGCGGCGGTCGAGGAAGGCATCGTGCCTGGCGGCGGCGTGGCGTTGGTCCGCTGCCTCTCAGCCATCGAGACCGTGAAGGGCGCCAACGACGACGAAAGGATCGGCGTGGACATTGTCAAGCGCGCGATTGAGTTCCCAACACGCGCGCTGGCCGACAATGCCGGCGTTGAAGGCTCGGTGGTGGTTGAGGAAGTCAAGCGGCGCAAAGGCAACGAAGGTTACAACGTCGCCACCGGCGAATACGAGGACCTCGTCAAGGCCGGCGTGGTTGACCCGAAGAAGGTCACCCGCACCGCGCTGCAAAATGCGTCTTCAATCGCCGGTCTGTTGCTGACCACCGAATGCCTCATCACCGAAATTCCGGAGAAGAAAGAGAAAGCTCCGGCCGGCCACGGAGGTCACGGCATGGGCGAGATGGATTATTAAGCCGCTGCGGTCGTTGGAAGCGCTAAGTTGTTCGAGCGGGGCCGGCGCGTGCCGGCCCCGCTTTTCTTTTTTCCGGTGGAGGAGTCTCGCCAAAAACGCCTGCAGCCCGCTGGAGGTGAAAATTCTCCGCGACGCAAACCTGGCGTGACTTGGGGGGTGTGAACCAAAATCGAAAAGGAGTGCTGCGTCCGCCCTCGGCATTCGGCGTTGCAAGCCGGTGAGGCAACATTGCACAGGTCACAAGCTTTCAGCCACGGGCTCTATCTTGTGGGACGGTGATTTTGAGATGTAGGCCGAACACTGACGCCAAAAAAGCTTCAGTTCCTACATAAATTATGGGGTCGTGCTGACAGACGGCGGGTCGCGATACGCGCATCATCACCCCAGCGTGCAAACGACCCGACTCATGCGGTTTGCAGCAAGGCTCTTCTTGTTCACGGAAGCGTTCAAGGGATCGAAGGTCAAGGATAGCGCGCACAGGAGCTCTACGTAATCAACCCTCAATCATTGATCACGGACTTCATGAGATTGCTCGGGCCGCCGCCGCGCGTTCCGCTGACACGATCGGCGATGGCCGGCGAGAAGTTGTTTGCCCAAATCGGCTGCGCGATCTGTCATCAGCCCACGATGTTCACCGGCCCGAACATCGATCCGGCACTCGATCGGAAGGCGGTGCGGCTCTTCTCCGATCTGCTCCTGCACGACATGGGTTCGCTGGGTGACGGCATCGCCCAGGGCACTGCTCGTCCGCGAGAGATGAAAACGCCACCGCTATGGGGTCTGCGGGCACGGGCGCGGTATCTCCACGATGGCCGAGCCGCCACGATTCAGGAAGCCGTCCGGGCTCACGATGGCGAAGGCAGGCGGGCGCGCGAGCGGTTCACTCAGTTCGGGCCTGTTCAGCGCACGTTCTTGTTGGATTTCCTGAATTCAATTTAAGCAATCGCGGCATGATGAGGAGAAAGATCAGGACGCCGCAATATGTTTCAATGACTTGACCCTAGGTCTTTGTCGGGCGAAGATGGAGTTGTTCGCTTTCGGGGGCGTACTGGTTTCGACCTGGGGGATACGCCAGAGGCGGCATGCCGAGGATGGTTCGTTGGCCTCGTTAATCATCGGACCAAAAAACAACTGCTAACGAAGAATTAGCACTCGCGGCCTAATGCGCTGCGACGTTCACTGGTGGACGCCTGCTACGCCGGATGAACGCCACAGCAGGCGTGGTTGACGGCGGAGACCGCGCGCCGGCGGCCGAGAAAATTCCATGCGGACTAAGCGGTGCGACTCGCGTCAGGCCGTGATACCCTGGAAGGTTCGAGTCCTGCCAGGGGCACCCGTATCAGACAGGAGGGTTTTCCTCGAAATGAGTTCGAGCTTTGGTCAAAAGACACCACCATTTCGAAGATTTGGAAGCCCGATTGAACGGTTTTTAGAAAGAATTGGTAGGTTGAGCGCGTAGATGGGTTCGGGCCGACTCCGGTCAGGAATGATTCTATTCCCCAGCCGGTTTTCCTCCTGGAGGAATAATACAGTTGATGCAGTTTCGTGAGTGAAGTATTCTGTTGCGATTCGGGAAACATATGGCACCAGTCGATGCTTTTCTTGCAATTTCCAAGTTGCTCACGGAATTGACCGAGCGAATCAAGGATGGAAAAACGTCCGCACTGGTGCAACAGGTGCAGTCAAACTACCAAGCCATTCAAGCGAGTTACTTCTCCGCGGAAAAAAGAGCGCTTGAGCGCCAGCAAGAGCTTGTTCGTATTGTAACGGACCATGCGGAGTTGCAACGCAAGCTGAGAGAGACGCAAGACGCTCATGTTCAGGAAATCGCGGCACTAAAGGAATCCTATGAAAAACAGATAACGGAACTTCAGTCGGTCATCGCAGGACTCAAAAGGACGGAGAACGAGACAGGTTCCGACGTTGCCAGATCTCTACAGTGAGAACACCTTGGGGAAACGCATTCGACCAGCCTGGCCTTGCCGGCTTGAGAGCATCTATTTCTTCCCTGCCGCATGCTCCTGAAGCCAGTAAACATCGGGATTCCTTGGGGAAGGCGGGCTGAGCGAAAGATGCCAATCGTTCCGATGATTCGCCCTGGTCCGGCTGTCGAGCCACTTCTTGATCTCGGAATGCCCGTCGGCAAAATTGAATCCGCAAGCCCCGTTGTGGTAGCTCGACGGAAAGTCGATAATCTGCCAGGAACCTGGAGCGATCGGATCAAAACCTCTCATCTCAGTGACGAAATACCCGTCGTTGATGCTGTCATCGCGCTCATCAAGCACTACAAATGTTTGGGTCGGCGACGGGGCGGTCATGTCCGTCACCTTCTTGATCACTTTGAAACCGGGAGTCCAGGGAGAAACGGCTCCGGTTTTTGGATCGTAATTCCCCACCCAATTGTTCATCGACATCGTTCGTACATGCGGATAACGCTTGCCTCCCAAGGTGCTCATGCTTTTGTCGGCCGGGCAGTGCCAAACGCCCAGCGCCTGGTGAAACGGCCAAAGATGACTTTTCATCAGATAAACGGTGTTGGTGTTATCCGGGTTGTTCGGCCCAGGACGCCCCAGATTGTCTCCCTTGTCCAACGTCAGCCATCCGCTGACCCACGTTAAGCTGTAGTTATTGCCCTGGTCTCCATTGTTGGGCGGCACGATGTCATTGTAATCGGTCGTGTACATCACCCAGGAAAGTCCCAATTGCTTCATGTTGCTGAGGCAGGCGATGCCTTGAGCCTTGGTTTTAGCCTTGGCCAACGCCGGCAACAACAGACCTGCCAAAATGGCGATAATGGCGATCACGACCAGCAGTTCGATGAGAGTGAAACCCGATCGTGAGATCGTTCCGCCGCAGACAAAAGACTTCCGCTTGAATCGATGCATTATGCCAGGTGTTGTTTGAACGGCTCAAATATGGCCTCAACCGGCAAAGAAAACAATGTGCGTTCAATCGCACACTTTGGCCGGTCTTCGCGTGGAATTCCGATCCTCGCGGCGGGACCACTCCGGCACGAAGGGATTGACTTCGAACAGCCAACACGATTCAAACGTCGGTTTGAGAATGAAACTACTCGCCCCGCTGTGGTCAGTCGTCTTCGCGGTTGCCATCGTCTTCGACGTGCGTGCTCAAAAACCGCCCACCGTTGAAGTCGTCACCGATTTGCTTGAATCGTTCAAGCCGGAACTTGCGCACGACGTTTTGTCCTGCGAGGTGCGGCGGCCTGCGAGCGCGGGTGAGATCAAACAGGACGCGTTGTTCGAACATCCCAGGTCCCCTTCGCGGCCGGCGCGAATCAATTTCCAACTCCGTTTGCCGTCTGTCTCCGAAAACCAGCTTCTCCTGTTTGCCTTCGACCTCGGGCTTTCGGATGGCATCAAACCTGGCCATGGCGTTGATGGCGTAAGGTTTACTATTCAGGTTGACGGCCGACAGGTCTTTTCACGCGAAACCGGGGAGGCCCGTTGGCAGTCGCAAGCTGTGGATTTGACACCATTTGCGGGCGAACAACGGGAACTGACACTGATCATTGACGCCCTTCAGAACACGAGTTACGACTGGGCGCTCTGGGGCAGTCCGCGCGTGCTCCTGTTCCACAAGGCGAGTCTCAATGACTTGAAAACCAACCAGACGGGTCACGCCTCGTTCCGCATCACCACAGGCTGCATCGCCCTGCAGCACCCAGGCCACATCAGAATTCGGCTGGTTCCGGACTCTGGCGACGCTGCGCTGGAGTTCTCTGAAACAAACTCAGCGCCATTAACCGGATCTGGCGAATGGCTGGTGAAGGATTTCGGTTTTGCCAGGGCGAACACAATCGATCTGGAGTGGGAACCCCGGGAGGCTCGATCCGTCTCGAACTTCTGGCTGGGAGCTTATCCGGCGAAACCCGGGTTGATTCGGGTTTCTGCGAGACGTGCGGTCATTACGGCGGGCGACACTGTTCCCTTGAGGGTCGAAGTCATCAACGAAGGGCGTGGAAAACTCGCAGCCGAAGAAGGGCTGGTGCGGTTGAAGGTTGGAAAGGAACTGTTGCCGTCCCGCGCCTTGCCCGCGCTTGGGCCGGGTGAAAGCTGGCGGGGTGAGTGGCCCTGGCGAGCGCCGATGAAAACCGGACCAATCACCTTGGAGTCGCAACTGGTGCAGGCAGAAACGACCAACCGCTTGAATTCCGAACTCAGGGTGTTGGCCGTCGACCCTCCGGATCACGATGTGACCATCAGCAACGATTTGTTGAGCGTGCAGTTCGTTCGCCAGCCGGATGGCTTCGCTTACGCGAAAGTCCTTGCCCGCCAAGACAGCGGTTGGACTCAGGTGGCCGTGTGGCATCCGCTGTTTCGGATTGTCTCCGATACAAAATCCGGCGAGCGAGCCTGGGAAATCCATCCCCGCGAAGCGCGGCTGACGAAAACGCCGGAGCGAGATGATTCGGTCGCGTTCGTTCAAACCGCGCGCGACAAGGACGGCGTCGAATGGGAGGCACGCCTTCACGCAAGCGTGGAACCGGACCGGCCGATCGCCCGATTGCACTACGAATGGAAGGCGGCGAAACCACGGCAAGTCCGGGGCTTGCTTGGGCCGAACATTTACGTTGGCGACGGCACCAGCGGCGAAGCCAAAACGTGGGGACTTTTCCCCGGCCTGGAATATCTCTTCGGCGCAGAGCCGTCCTCCAACCCGCGCGACTTCGCGCCGAACCTCGCGGACCGTCGCACACCGCACCCGCACAAGAACACCGTTCCGCTGATGGCGATCAGCGTCGGTCCCGACAGCCAGGCGCCCCCCGAAAAACCAAACCGATTCTTTGCGCCCGATTCCCTCAAGGACCAGCCGCTGCTTCTTTCACGGAGATCGAAATCCCGGACATGCGTTTCCTTCCGCGCGTTTTGCGTCGCCGAATTTCGAGGAAGGACTGGCGAATCATCGGCTGGCGCTTTTCCTGCCTTCGACGCCGGATTTTGTAGCGGAAAACGAGGAGCGCGCAAGCAAACCTTACGAGTTGCCGGCGAACAAGACGGTGACGCTGGATTCCAGCCTCGTTGTCGCACCAGGCCCTGCGAACGTCGTGCTCCGCGAATACTTGCGCGACATGGGCGGCCTTCCCAGGCCGAATCCGCGGCCACGCTCCTTTCAAAACGAGTTGGATGCGTGCCGCGCCGGCTTTTTGAAGACGCTTTGGAATGAAAAGACCGAGCGATGGAGCCATTGCATCGGCTGGGCGGGAAGCCATGCACCGGGATTTGCCGCGCTGCTCTGGCTCGATTCGCAAGTAGCCGGGGAACCCGTCGCCCGGCAGGAGTGGCGTAAGCGCGTCGAGTTGGCCGCGCAGAACATGCTGCGCGACAGCGGGTCAGGCTTGTTCGCTTCACAAGCGAACTGCCACATCATGCAATGGGAATTTCCGTTTCTTTACGGCTACTTACCGGAGGCGCTGGCGTCGATCGAACCGCAAATCCGACACCTCATTCAATCACAACAACCGGCCGGCGGCTGGGGTTACGAACCGGCGAACGAACAGCAATCAGGATTGGGCCAGGCAGGCGATTCTGTGCTGGGCACCTGCGCGAACCGCGCGGCAACGCTGCTTCGCTACGCGCGCATCACGGGTGACACCGCCGCGCTCGCGGCTGGAGAAAAAGCGCTGCGGTTCATGGAAAATTTTCGCGTCCCGCGCGGCGGCCAGACCTGGGAATGCCCGATGTACGAGCCGGACATTCTCGCCGCGGCCTACGCCATCCGCGCTTATCACGACGGCTTTCGCGCGACCGGCAACCCGCGTTGGCTGCACGACGCGGTGTACTGGGCCGAGACCGGCGTGCCATTCATCTACCTCTGGTCGTTGCCGGACAAACCGATGATGCTCGGCGCCACCATTCCGGTGTTCGGCAGCACGTATTACACGCACTCGTGGCTGGCGATGCCGGTGCAATGGTGCGGCCTGGTTTACGCGTACCATGTCTTCCATCTCGCCCGCGAGCTGGAGCACGCGCGGTTGCCAAAGACCGATTCACCGCTGCCGCTGGGACTAAATTTTTCGCCCGCGGACTGGCGACGAATCGTGGAACTCATCACCATCAGCGGCATGTACCAGCAATTCGCCGACGGTGAAAGGATTGGTACATATCCGGACAGCATTTCACAATTTGAAAAGCGCAACCCGGCGTTCATCAATCCTGAAGACATTCTGGTGAACGTGCTGGCGCTGCGGGGCTTCGATCCGGATGTGAAAACGGCGCGGTTGCGACGAGAGAAGAACACCATCGTCCTCAGTTCGGGCGCGGAAATTGAACACCTCGAAGCGACGACCGACGGCATCCGTTTCAACCTGAATTTCTTTCCCGACGAGGCGAGTCATTCTTTGGTCGCGGGACTCAAGCCGAAGCAGGTTTTAGTTGATGGTCGTCCCCTGCCCCGCTCCGCCAATCCGGTCCGTCGCGAGCCCGGCTGGTGGTCGGACGAAAAACATCAGCGAATTTATCTGACTGTGCCGCACGAAAAGAAGTCCGTGAATGTGGAGATTACCGAAGTCCAGCCAACCAGGCGAAAGAACTAAACCAGAGAAACCCTGCGCAAAGTAATGCGGATTGTCTCCAAGCTTGGGCGCAAACCTTTTGCAGACTGGTATTGGGAATAACTGTAACTCACATGAAACAACAACTTGAACAACTGAGACTCCAAGCCGTGAAGCTCATCAAGGACCCCTCGCTCGACGACCCAACAGCGCTCGCCCGTTTAGCACCTATTCCGGCTAAGCTTCAGCAACTAGAAGGACAAATAGAAGAGATTGAGGACGAGAAATCACGCATCGAACAGATTCTCCAAAGTTTTTCACACACGTCCGACCGTCCAATCACAGAAATTGTCCGCCAGCTAGGAAGCCAAGCATTGAGCAACGGCAATGGTCGGCGTGAGCAAAAGAAGATACGTATCGAGATTGATTTATCTCAGTTGGGGCTATCTGGTGGAAAGAAAGTTATCTGCGAGCACAAGGCGTCTGACTCACTAATCCGATTCTTGAGCCTCCTATACGAGACAAAAGGCGTCACCGTTTTGGAAAAGCTTTCAAAATTCTCCGTCAACAGAGGTGTTCTCGTTTCTAAAAGGCCTGAATCAGACTACCGCTACCGAAGTGGCGGCGGCGAAGCTGAATATCAATATCAACGCATTTCGGATTCGGGCTACTTCGCTTTGACCCAAAGTGCGACTAAAGAAAAGGTCAGTGACATTAGACGTGCTTGCCAATTCCTCAACTTTCCGAGCAGTGCCTTGAAGGTAGAAGAGGCGGACAAATACGAACCCCTCGCTTAACTTCGATCCTCGGATGAAAACGATAGAACTCATAAAATGTTTGAAAGGATTAGCCGAAACCGCACAGGTTTGTATTGACGATGGCGGAGGTGGGCTGCTGCCAATTACCAATCCTCACATGGCATCAATAACGGAAAAGGGGAAAGCTGGCCGCGATCCGAACGATCTCATCGTTGTTATCCCGGCCAAAACTGGATTGGCAGAGAAGCGAAGTTTGTGTGTGACGTCTTGAAGCGTTCAGAGGGATTTGTTCGAGCCGCTCACGCTCTCCCTCACCCCGGCCCTCTCCCCACGGAGAGGGAGACTCGTTCACCGGCTTGTCGCGTTGCCGAGCGGTTCTGCAATTCCTCCGCTCCCCGCTCCGAACAACCAGCGTGCTGCGACAGGCAAATTGGCTTTCGATGAACCCGAACCGTCCGCCCGTTGTTCCCTCTCCTGGGGGAGAGGGTCAGGGTGAGGGCGAGCGTTCAACTCAAACATGTTTGAAATCCGGTGCCGCTGGCTGCCGTGGGCGTCACGCGTTCCCCAACACAGCTAAATCTGCGAATAAGCCGTAGGCCGCAGAAAGATGTTGCTGACCTCGGAGACGATTTCGGCGTCGGTGTAGCGTGTAGCCGGGCGTGTTGCTCAGCTTCTTCCATTCCGGATCGGAGATGAACGCGCCTCAATTCTTTTCGCGCCCACCTGTTACCGTCGCCCCTTCGGCCCGGCCAGTCGCAAAGAGCTGCTTGTCCGGCTGGATTGAATCCGGAATCCCGGACGCACGGTTGAACGCGGAGTGCAAAACTCGGAACGCGCCTGCCGCAAAGTTTGAAACACGCTCTCCCTCACCCCGGCCCTCTCCCCACGGAGAGGGAGACTCGTACAACCAGCGTGCTGCGACAGGCAAATTGGCTTTCACTGAACCCAACCCGTCCGCCCGCTGTTCCCTCTCCTGGGGGAGAGATTTTCCCGAAAAATTTCGCGCATTGAACCCCAACCGTAGCAGCCGACGTGAGGAGGCTCCAACTTCCTTCAGCCGAAATAGAATGAGCCTCCTTACGTCGGCTGCTACGAGGGCCAGGATGAGGGTGAGGGCGAGCGTTCAACTCAAACTCAGCCGGCTGCCGTGGGTCTCCCGCGTTCCCCAATGCAATTAAATCTGCGAATAAGCCGCAGGCCGCAGAAAGACATTGCTGATGTTGGAAACAATTTCGGCGTCGGTATAGCCGGGCGTGCTGCTCAACTTCTTCCATTCGGGATCGGCAATGAAGGCGCCCCAGTTCTTTTCCCGCGCGGCGATGTTCTCGAACACGAGCATGTAGGTCAGGTTGGGCATCTTCGCGCCGATGAGCGTTTCGCCAAAGAACACTGGCTGCAGTCCCGTCCGCCGAAAGATGGCGATCTCGCCGTTGTTGAACATCTCGATCTTCTTTTTGTTCGCCTTCTTGCTGTGGCTCTCGTAAGTCCGCAACTCGAACAGACGCGGCTGGTTCTCCTTCGCCAACACCGGCACTTCGAGTTTCGGAATAGCCGCGAACGCCGCCATCAGCGAACTCTCGACGCGCACATAGGACGGGTCGGTGGCGGCCGCGTTGATGAACCCGGCGCCGGCCTTCTGATAATCGGTGTCGGAGCGTACGCGGTCGAGCGACGTCCCGAACGACTCAATCGTTTTGTGCGGGATGAGCACATACAGGGTCGGGTTGTCCGGACCGTAAGCGAGGTTGAACACGCCGACCGGCCCGACGCCGGCGCGGTTCATCGCGGGAATGGCGGCTTCGCGATAGAAATCGTCGAACAGCTTTTGTTTCGGGCCGCGGCGCAGATGATAAAGGCGCAGTTCGTAAAACTCGCGCGCAGCGTTGGCGCCCGGCTCCGCGGCAGAGGTTTCAAGGACGGAGGTCAAGCCGGCCACGCTCGTCGCCGCCAGAGAGGATTTGAGGAATTCGCGTCGTTTCATGGTAAGCGGTCCGCGTTTTGTCGGGCGAAAGAACGGTGGGGCGAGACTCCGTCGAGCCCTGTTCCCCCAACGAAAGAATTAGGGCTCGAGGGAGTCTCGCCCCACCCGGTTCATGGAGAGCGAACACCTCCCAAAATAAGACGTGAGTTGGGCGCCATGAACCGGGGCGCCGGCTGCAGAATGGGACAAGCTTCCAGCCTGTCAGCCCCGAACAGGCAAGATGCCTGTGCCACTTTCTGAGGTTCATGGGTAGCATTTCCTAGCCATTCTTCACGTCGTAGCAATAGATGAGGTCCTGGTCGCGCAGATACAATTTCCCGTTCGAGATGACCGGATGGGTCCAGACGCGGCCCTGGGGATCGCGTATCTTCGTTTGCGGATCAAGCTTGAACCGGCCGTGCTCTTTCCAACCTTTGGGAGACGCTTCAGCGAGCACGACCGCGCCGCTGTCTTCCTCCAGACAGTACAACATCCCATCCGCGCAGCCGAGCGCTCCTTTGCCGAGGGCCTTTTTCTCGCTCCAGACCTCCTTGCCGGTCTTGAAATCCTGGCACAGCCAGCCCACGCCGTCCGAGTAGCCGTAGAGATAATCGCCCAACAGCACGACACCGCCGTGGTGATTTTTCATCTCCTTGTTGTCATACACTTCTGAAACCTGATTATCGTCTCGGAGTTTAACCAGCTTGCATCCGGCCCCATAACCGGCGGTGACGTACACACAGCCGTCGTGGAAAATCGGCGTTGGAACAACAGCGGTCCGGCCAGGGAACGAGGACTGCCACAATAATTTCCCGTCCTTCGCCGAAACACCGGCCACATGCTGCGCCGTGAGCTGAATGTATTCCCGATGGCCGTTGTGCGCAGCGACGATGATGGAAGCGTAGTGTGCCGGATCGGTGAATTCCTTCGATTGCCAGATGAGCTTGCCCGTCACCTTGTCGAGCGCGGCAATCGCGCCCTTGCCACCGCCCGGGGTGCAAACAACCTGGTCGCCGTCCACGAGCACGGATTCGCTGTAGCCCCAGCCCGGCGTCCTGCCGCCGAGGTTCTGCATCGTTTCCCGCCAAATCACCTTGCCGTCGGCAGCGCCGGCACAAATCAGGTTACCCTGTCCGCCCAGCGCATAAACGCGATCTCCATCCACAGCAGGTGTACCTCGCGGCCCGCCGCCACGATCAAACTTTACCACCGGCCCGATGGACGCAATCCAAAGCTCTTCACCCGTCTCGGCATTCAGCGCAAGCAGGATTTCATCAGCGCCGCGGGTGCCCATGGTAAACAATTTGCCGTTCACGATGGCCGGGCCGGAGTAACCATTCCCCGCCTTCTGACAGAGCCAAACCCGTTTAGGGCCACCGGAGGGCCATTCCTTGAGCAGACCGGTTTCCCTGGAAACATCGGAGCGGTCCGGCCCGCGCCACTGCGGCCAATCAAAACCACCGGCCCAACTTGAACCAAGCAGGCCAAAGGCAAATGCAAAGGCGGGAACGGATCTGGAGAAGTATGGTTTCATGATTTTGCAGTTTTTTAGCGCGTGGCTTTGGACGCGCAACTCGCTCCTCTTATTGAAAAATCTTCCGCGAGCCAAGAAGGAAAATTGACCCACTCACTTTGGAGACACATCAGTTGCTTGTAATGGTATCGGCACGGGCGTCCCGCCCGTGAGTTTCTGGTTTGGAGTAAACGGGCGGGACGCCCGTGCCACTAGACTAGCCGCCCATGCGCCTTCACTTTGGGAACAATCGTTTCAGCATATCTTTGGCGACCGCCCGCGAGGGTTGCGCCTCAATCAGACGCTCAAGCAATACGCGCGCCTCCGCGGGCTTCACTCGCGCCAACACCGATGCCAGGGTGAGGCATTGGGCATAGCCGGACGTAAAATCGTCGCTCAATCGAGCGCTCTCGACGAACAGATCGATTGCTTTCGTCTCCCGGCCTTCGACTTCTTCCACCAGGCCGTTCAGATACGCGTCACGAGCGGTTATATACTTCGTCAACCGCCCGGCGAATTGATTCGCGTCGGGGCCGGAATCGAGCGCCAACACCGCGCGAAGGTCGCCCACACCGGCCTCTAATAATTTCAGCAACCGGCCGTAGGACGCGGCCGTTTTTTGATAAACGAATCGCGGCGCGCCGAACGTCACGCGCGGTCGGTCGTCGGTATTCAACGGCGCGTCGCCGGCAAAAGCGCGAAGCGCCTCCGGTCCCGCGACCAGGTTGCCAAACAAGCGGATCGAATCGGTCAAGGCGAGTTTTTTGTTGAATAATGCGGCCGTCCGACAGTCCCGACGAGCCCGATCACCGGCGCGTCCACGTTGAACCGCAGCAGCCACCCCTGCCCGCCCGGAAAGACTTCGAGAAAGGTGCGGGTGATGACACGAAGCATGTCTTCATCCAGTTGATGCAGCGGGAGCCATTGGCAAAATAATCCGCCGGGCGCGAGCCGCTCGCGAATGGCTTGAAAATGTTCGAGCGTGTAGAGCGAACCGGCGCCGTCGCGAGCGGGATGAAACAGGTCGGCGACAATCACGTCATATTTCGCGCTGGTGACGCGAACGAAGCGGCGCGCGTCGGCGACGAACAGCTTTAATTGGGGCTTGTGCTGCGGGGCAAAGTTGTAAGGCTCGAACCGGCGCATGACCTCGACGACTTCAGGCACCAACTCGACGCCGTCGCTTTGCAGAGTTGGATGCAACGAAGCGGCGCCGAACGTGATACCGGTGCCCAGGCCGAGGAATAAAGCGCGTTTGGGCGCCGGATGGAGGAGCAACGGGATATGCGCATGACGATATTCCGCCGCTGCTGCGGCGGTTCCGCCCATTTGAAATCGGTTATCGACGCGCAGCACACGGTCGCGATTGGCATCTTCGACCACGGCCACGGACGCCATGACGCCTTCGCGATATTTCACGATCCGACCGCCGGGATGCACCTGAACGAGGTGAAGGTTGGCGGGGAGCGCCGATACCAGCACGACCGGCGCAGCGAGGAATCCCCAACGCCAGCCCGAAACCCGCGGAACCAACAACAAGTAGGCGAGGGAAATCAAAGTGAGCGTCCACTTGGAGCCGATGAACGGAAGAAGGAAGACGGGAAAAAACGCCGCGGCCAACGCGCCGCCGAATGTATTGAGCGCTGCGGCTTGGCCAACACCGCCGTCCTTGCGGCGTGCCGCCTGGGCGAGGTGACTGAAGGTCGCTCCCATGAAAATCGTCGGCAACAGGAAGACCATTGAAACCACCTCCATTTCCGCCGCCGACACGGCAAGGCTGCCGTCGCCGAGCGTCGAGCGACAGGTTTTAAAAATGGTTTCCGCTTCTCCAAGCGCGACAACACCGAGGAGGCACACCAGCGAAGACCCCACGAGCAGGTCGGCAAGCATGAACGGCGAAGGATTTCCCTGGAGCGCGCGCGGCTCGCAAACTCCGGTTGGCGGCCCGCCGATTGAACCCCTTCGCACAGCGACCCGTTGATAGAGCGCGGCACCGATGGATGTGCCCAGGAGGAAAACGGCCAGCACCGCGGCGAAGGTGTAAACTGTGTTCTCCAACACCTGGGCCAGGACGCGGCCGCCGACCGTCTCGAAGCCGATACCCAACAGGCCGGTAGCGAAGACGGTGAGCCCCAATCGCGACGGGAGGAACGGAGTCCGGACTGCCGAGCGCGCATGGGCAGCAAACACCTCCAAAGATTGGACGTGAGTCGGGGCCATGAACCGGGAATCCCCCTCATCCGGTCTTCGGCCACCCTCTCCCCAATGGGGGAGAGGGTGGCCGAAGACCGGATGAGGGGGATTCCCGGTTCATGGCCCCAACTCACGTCCAATCTTTGGAGGTGTTTGCTGCCCATGCGCGCTCGGCAGTCCGGACTCCGTTCCTCCCGTCGCGATTGGGGCTCACCGTCTTCGCTACCGGCCTGTTGGGTATCGGCTTCGAGGCACCCAGCGTGTTTGCGGCGTAGAGCCCGCCGACACAACGGCCACCTGCCACCAACGGCGCGACGACCCGCTCCACGGCCGGCAGCGTCGCGCCCATCGCCGCAGTCGCGGGGAGCAGCGTAAGGAACGGGATTGCAAAAGCGACGCTCCATTGGTGCAGCCCGGAAGGTTCAAGGCCGATCAAGCGCAACGCCGATTGGTTGGCGAGAGGTATCAACGCAGTGGAAAGCAGTCCCCAAAGGCCGATCAGAATCTCCAGCCAGCCGTACCAGCAAGCGGGCCGCCGGCTGCGGCTGAGGAGGCCATCGAGCGCCCACGCGCCGATGGCCATTCCGCCCATGAAAGCAAAAACGATGGCCAGAACGGCCGGCATTTCATGACCCAGTCCGGTCGCAAACATCCTCGACCACGCCATCTGATAAGCCAGCCCGGCGCCGCCGGAAAAGAAGAAGAGCGCACAAAACAGGGAGAGAGACAACCTTCGCCGAGTCATGCAGCAGTTAGCAGCATTCGTGGACGCGGCGCAAGCCTGCGGCGATCTACCTCATGAGATACCGAAAGCGCGACGCTAAAAATGAGCCGGCTAGCGGTGCTGGTGTCGGTGCTTCTTGGACCCTTAGGGCTATTTGAATTATGAAGTGAGGAGTGAGGGGTCATAAAGTGAGGGGTCAGTTCTTAATTTTGTCAACTCGACACGACGAGCGGGACCGCGTGTTCATCTGCCTGATTGCAGGCGGTAGCGCGCAGCAGGTTTTGGCTCGGGGTTGCTTGTGCCCCAAGGAAGTGAATTCTGCAACCAACAGCGAGGCGTGTGCCCCTGTTTGCAAAATAAAAGCTGAACTTCGCGGACGGGGCGCAGGTTCAGGCCAGGATTGCCTTGACTGCTTCGCCGTGGATGTCGGTGAGGCGGAAGTCGCGGCCCTGGAAGCG